>NZ_JBSVWN010000075.1:0-21094 GCF_054071325.1 Pseudomonas sp. SDO5215_S409
GAATTCTTTTTCATGAAGATCAAGAATGACTTTCCCGGTAATCCGTGAAGAACCTGTTTTTTCATCTTGTCGGCCGTCTGCCAGGTGCGCGTGATCACCTCGCCCACGCGGCCCATGGCCTGGCTGTCGGAGCTGATCATCGAGAACGCGCCCAGGTCGTGCAGGATGTCTTCGGCGGCGATGGTTTCGCGGCGGATGCGGCTTTCGGCAAAGGCCACGTCTTCGGCGATGCTGGGGTCCAGGTGGTGGCAGACCATCAACATGTCCAGGTGCTCGTCGATGGTGTTGCGGGTGAACGGGCGCGTGGGGTTGGTGGAGCTGGGCAGCACGTTGGGAAAACCGCAGGCCTTGATGATGTCGGGGGCGTGGCCGCCCCCGGCGCCTTCGGTGTGGTAGGTGTGGATGGTGCGGCCCTTGAGGGCGCCCAGGGTGGCTTCGACAAACCCCGACTCGTTCAACGTGTCGCTGTGGATCGCCACCTGCACGTCGTACTGGTCGGCCACGCTCAGGCAGTTGTCGATGCTGGCAGGCGTGGTGCCCCAGTCTTCATGCAACTTGAGGCCGATGGCGCCGGCCTTCACTTGTTCGATCAGCGGTTCTGGCAGGCTGGCGTTGCCCTTGCCGGTAAAGCCCAGGTTCATCGGCAGCGAATCGCTGGCTTGCAGCATGCGCGCCAGGTGCCACGGCCCCGAGGTGCAGGTGGTGGCGTTGGTGCCGGTGGCCGGGCCGGTGCCGCCGCCGATCATGGTGGTGACGCCGCTGGTCAGCGCCTCTTCGATCTGCTGCGGGCAGATGTAGTGCACGTGGGTGTCGATGCCGCCCGCGGTGAGGATCATGCCTTCGCCGGCGATCACCTCGGTGCTGGCGCCCACATTGATGGTCACGCCCGGCTGAATGTCCGGGTTACCGGCCTTGCCGATGGCACTGATGCGGCCGTTCTTGAGGCCCACGTCGGCCTTGACGATGCCCCAGTGGTCGATGATCAGCGCGTTGGTGATCAAGGTGTCGACCACTTCATGGGCGAGCAACTGGCTCTGCCCCTGGCCGTCGCGGATCACCTTGCCGCCGCCGAATTTCACTTCTTCGCCGTAAATCGTGAAGTCGTGCTCCACTTCGATCCACAGGTCGGTGTCGGCGAGACGCACCTTGTCCCCTACGGTGGGGCCGTACATGTCGGTATAGGCCTGGCGGCTGATTTTCATATGCTTGCCCTGAAATGCTGTTGAGTTCAAACGCGCGAGCGCGTGGGAGTGGAGGTGCCGGTGAGGGGGCCCTTACAGGTCGCCCATGATCTTCCCGGCAAAGCCAAACACCCGCCGCGCGCCGCTCAGTTCCACCAGTTCCACTTCCCGGCTTTGCCCGGGCTCGAAGCGCACCGCCGTGCCTGCGGGAATGTTCAGGCGCATGCCGCGGCTGGCGGCGCGGTCAAAGGTGAGCGCTTCGTTGGTTTCGAAAAAGTGGTAGTGGGAACCGACCTGAATCGGCCGGTCGCCGCTGTTGGCCACGCTCACGCTGAGCGTGCGGCGGCCCACGTTGAGTTCGATGTCGCCAGGTTGAATCCGATATTCACCAGGAATCATGCAGGTTGCCCCAGGGTCTTGAAGTAGATAGCGGTCGGGCGGTAGCGCCCGTCCGGGCTTTGGCAGTAGTCGGGCAGTTCGCCGACCTTGGTGTAGTGCAGCGCCTGGTAGAACGCCTCGGCGGCTGAGCCTGCCTCGGTGTCCAGGTACAACAGCCCGCGCTTGTGCTGGCGGGCGGCGAGTTCCAGGGCGCTCATCAATTGTTGGCCCAGGCCATGGCGGCGTGTGTGGCTGTGCACCAGCAGCTTTTGCACCTCGGCGCGGTTCTGGCCGTTGGGTTTCTGGCACAGCGCCAATTGCACGCTGGCCAGCACCTGCTCATCACGCACCACCACCCACAGCAACAGGCTCGCGTCTTCGACATGGGCCTGGACGTCGCTGAAGTAACGGCGGGCCTGGGCCTCGTCCAGATCGGCCATGAACCCCACCGACGCGCCGTGACTGACGGCGTCCAGCAGCAACGCGATCAGGCCCTGGCGGTAATGGGCAAAGCTTTCGGCATTCACGCGGCGCAGTTGGGCGGTGCTCATCGGTGTCACTCCTGGGGCGGTTCGGCGCCCGGGTTCAACGTCAGTTGCATAAAGGTCAGGTCCAGCCAGCGGTCGAACTTGATGCCCACTTGGGGCATCTGCCCGGTGGTGATGAAACCCAGGCGTTCGTGCAGGCGGATCGAGGCGCTGTTGCCGCTTTCGATCGCGGCGACCATCACGTGTTTGCCACCGGTGCGCGCCCGCTCGATCAGGGCGTGCATCAGGCGCGGGCCCAGGCCTTTGCCGCGTTGGTCGCTGCGGATGTACACCGAGTGTTCGACGCTGTAGCGAAAGCCCTCGAACGGGCGCCAGTCGCCAAACGAGGCATAGCCGATCACCTGGTCGTGCTCCACCGCCACCAGAATCGGATACGCCTGCGCCTGCCGGGCGCTGAACCAGGCCTGGCGGTTGCCCAGGTCCACCGGTTGCTCGTTCCAGATCGCCGTGGTGTTTTGCACCGCGTCGTTGTAGATGTCGCGGATCGCCGGCAGGTCGGCGTGCACCGCATCACGAAGGGAGATCGACATGGCGGCGCCTCAGGCGATGGGCTGGTGGACGGTGACCAGTTTGGTGCCGTCGGGAAAGGTCGCCTCGACCTGGATGTCCGGGATCATTTCCGGGATGCCTTCCATCACCTGCTCGCGGGTGAGCAGGGTGGTGCCAAAGTGCATCAGCTCGGCCACGGTGCGGCCATCGCGGGCGCCTTCCAGCAGGGCGGCCGAAATGTAGGCGATGGTTTCCGGGTAATTGAGCTTCACCCCACGCGCCAGGCGGCGCTCGGCCACGAGGCCGGCGGTGAAGATCAGCAGTTTGTCTTTTTCCCGTGGGGTCAGGTCCATGGTGTGGCGTCCGTTATAAAAAGCATTCAAAAAAACACCGAAGCCTCAGCGGCCTCAGGTGTTCCAGATTCGAGGCGGCACGGCGTCTCGTCCCAGCACCGCCGGGCGCAGTAAACGCCATAGCTCAATTAACCAGGCGCGGGCCTGCAAGGCTTCACTGGCCAGGCAGCGCGCCACCAGCAGGCCGGGCAGTTGCGTCAGGTCGCCGCGCACCGCATGGGGCAACGTGCGGCACCGCTCCAGCAATGCGCTGTCGATGTCGCCGGTGAGCAACAAGGTGGCGAACACCGGGTGCCCGCCCAGCCCGATGGGCGAGTCGAGCAAACCGTCGGCGCCCACAATGCGCTGGCGTTCGTGCCAGATCAACTGGCCGTCGCGGCGGATGTCCAGGTGCGATTGAAAATGCCCCAGGTCAAACCGCTCGTCACTGGCCGGGCGGCCGAGGGCCACGGTGTCCCAGTAGAACAGCCGGGCATCGCCGTACAGCGCGATGCGCGTGGTGAGTTCGGCCTGGGCGGCGCTGTACACGATGGTTTCCTGGGGCAGCCACTCCAGGGTGGCGCCGGGCTGCACGGTCAGCTCCAAGTGTTGATACGCCGGGCTGTTGGCGCGATACCACTTGGCCGCGCCCGGGCTGGTCAATTGGGCCCAGGCGCCTTCGGCCACGTGGGCGCTGATGTTCAGGCGGTCGCCGCCGGCAATGCCACCGGGCGGGTGCACGATGATGTGCTGGCACACCGCTGGGCCTTCGGCGTACAGGTGCTTTTGCACCCGCAGCGGGCCTTGGTGGCGGCGCATGACCGGGCGGGTGGTGTCGCCAAAACGGGCGTAGCCCAATTCCAGCTCGGCGTGCCAGCTGGGGGTGAACAGGGCGGTAGGGGCAGGCAAATTCATGGTCAGGGCTGATCGGTTGGACGCTACAGATTAGTGCGTAACGGACCGGGCGCACATCCTCGCTAGGCAGATTTCATCTTATCGGCTTGCGGTTGCAAGGGCCGTGCCCGCCACGGCGCGCAGGGCGCGTGCGCGATTTGGCCGGTGGGTAGGCGCACCGCTTTGGCGCAAGGCGCCGCGCCTGCTGCACGGTGGTGCATTAGTTATGTAGCTCCCGGGCCGTGGGCAGCTGTTCAGGATGAAGGGCCTTACATTCCCCTTTTCAAGGTGCCTTCATGGCCGAAAAAATCAGCGCCCAGACCCTCAGCAGCAGCCCCGCGTTCATCCAGAGTGACGACGCCGCGCGTTATGCGCACGAGCGCATCGGCGCCCGGCGTCAGGTGGAGTTTGGCAGCGTGATCCTGCAACGGTCGTCCGACCGCCTGTTTGTGGCCAGCGAGCCGGTGGCCGGTAACGCCACCTCGTTTGACTGGACCCTATTGCTCGACCGCGCGGGACCGGCGGGCGACTTTATCGACCCGCCGGGCTACCGGATTGTCGCCAGCCTGCACTCCCACCCCGATGCCCAGGCATCGACCCGGAACAATAACCCTAAGTGGACACCGCAGCAGGCCAGGACATTCGTGAGCTTTTTCTCCGAGCCCGACATCGACCTCAACTACACCGAGCGTGCACGTTTCAGTGCGGCGTATTTGTCCGGCCCCGACGGCGCGCTGCTCAAATACCAACCCAGCGGTTCGCCCGCCGAGGCCGGTTTTGTGCGCTGGATGGCCACCCAGGGCACGTGGGATTCGCCCCACAGCCACGATGGCAGCCTTGAAGGGTTCTACAAAAAACTGGCGGCGGTGGGCCAACTGAGCTTTTTGCAGTCCAGCCCTGCCTGGGGTGGCTCGGTGGGAAAGGTGCCGACGGACTGGCAACCCTACCAGCCCTTCAGCGCGCCTCGGTTGCCGTTGGCGTGCGGTCCGGTGTTCAGCGACCGGCAACGGGCGCTCGACCACGCCTGGTCACGCATTCAGCGCAGGCCCTCGCAACGCCAGCACGTGTTGCTGTTGCAGCACGACACCCGCCCCCAATTCGTCGCCAGCGAGCCGCTGCTGGCGGGCGACCCCGACAAGCCGCTGCCCGCAGGCTTTCACCTGCACGGTATCTACCTGCACTCGCGGCCCTTGCCCGGCCTGTACCCGGCGCTGGAAGCATGGCTGTACAAAAACTTCATCAGCCCGCTGGAGCTGGCAGAGCGGATTGCGCACTTTCGCCAGTACAGCCAGGGCCCGCATTCCACGCTGGGCGCCTCGTTGTACGTGCGCCTGCGCGACGAGGCGTTATTGCGTTACCGGTTTTCGGGCTCGGCCGAGGAGTCCAGGCTTTTCACGCGGGGCGAAGGGGGGCAGGTCCAGGACAACGGCACCCAGGCCAGCCTGTTGGCCGGGCGCCTGCTGACCCGTGATTTTGTGCGTCAGGTGGCCAAGGCGGGTGAGCTGAGCGTGGAAAAAACCAGCGCCCTGTGGGACCGCCCCGGCGGGGTTGACGAGCACTGGCAGCCCTACGCCAACGTGGCGCTGCCCGCCTTGAGCCGCGCCTTTTTGCGTGCCGACGATGCGGCGCAATACGCCCACCAGCGCCTTGGCGAGCGGCGCGACCAGACCTTTGGCGGCCTGGTGCTGGAAACCGAAAACGGTCGCTTCCACATTACCGAACCGCTGCCCTGTGACGCCCGGCCCTTTGCCTTTGCCGCCGGTTACCCGAAAGACCGCCAGGGCGAGCCCATCATCCTGCACGCCGGCCTGCGCCTGCACGGGCGCTACGGCTCGCGCGTGGCACTGGCGCAGGAAAGCGAAGCCAATGCCCAGCTGTTCAGCAACCTGGACGTGGCCGACGTGCAGGCGTCTGGCCGTGTCGGCTACCTCTCTGGCGCAGTCGACAGCCTGATCGCCTGGCAGACGCGCGACCGCGTCCTGCCGCCGCCCGGCAGTGTGAGTGAACTGGCCCGGCACGGCACCTTGCGTGTGGTGGTCGCCAGCCCGTTGTGGGGGCCGGTGGGCGGGGTCGAGCCTGACTGGAAACCCTATGAGCGCATCTTGCAATACCAGCGGCCCGAGCCAGTCACCCACGGCGCGGTGTTCGCCAGCGCCGACGCCGCCGCCCGTGACCTGCACCGGCGTGTACCGCAGAGTTTCGGGGAGCGCTACCTGGTGCATTTTTTTGGTTTTGTCCTCAAGCACGACAGCGCCGACGACTACGTCGCCAGCGAGCTGATTCCATTCACCCGGGGCTCGCCGTTGCTGGTCCTGTCGGCGCTGTATGGCGACAGCCTGCCCGACGGTTTTCACTGCCACGCCCTGTATTACTCGCGCCAGTGGCCGGGCTTTGGTTTGAACACCGGGCTCGAACGGTTTTTTGTCCGGCCCGAGCACCTTGACCTGGCCCTGGCCCAGGCGCGCATCAATGCCTCGCAGGCGCCGCTCGGCGCGCCCCTGTACATGGCGCCACCGGAGGGCGCGTTGCTGTGTTACCAGTCGCCGTCCACGGCCGCGATGTTTGAAGCCCAAAGCAGCGGGGACGCGGCGGACGTGGTGCAGGCCAAGCTCGACAGCGGCACCCTGGAGCCTGTGCAGTTCGTGCGGCTACTGGCCGTGTCGGGCCATTTGCGGGTGATCGTGCCCAGTGACTGCTGGGACCGGCCCGGTGAGGTATCGGGCCTGTGGAATGCGTATGAGCACGTGCAGCGGCGCGAGCTGGGGCCGGTTTTTCTGTCGATGGACGACGCCGCGCGCTCGGTGCGCGAGCGGGTCCGGGGCGACGCCACGCAGGTGTACGGCGGCGTCATTCTGCGGCGCGACGACGAGGGCTATGTGGCCACAACGCCGGTGCGCATGAGCGATGAGGTGTTTGACCTGCAGCGCCTGTTTCCCGATGCCCTCGTGATACGCGGGCTTTACCCGGTGCGCACCTCGGTGGTGGCCTACTACCATTCGCGGCCGTTGCAGCAGTGGCCATTTCTGCGCGCACCGCTCCAGGCGCAGGTGTACAACGGCATGTTTTCCACCCGTGCGCTGGCGCATGCCGTGTCGGCCGATCAGACGCCCTTGCACCACTACCTGCTGGGGCCGGACGGCTCCTTGCTGCGCCTGTTGGCCGCGCCGCACTTGAAGTACCCGCCGCTCAGCCGCGCCGACCTGGTGCTGCGCCCGGGCAACCGCCACGACTGGGTGAGCGGTGCGCTGGAGCGGCGCTTGCGCCGTGGCGAATTGACCCCGGTCGAATACGTCAACCAGGTGGCGGCCGCCTATGACCTGCGCGTGGTGGTGGGCAGCGCGTTGTGGGGCGCGCAGGGCAGGGTGTCTGGCTGGGTGCCGGCGAGCGCCCCGGCAGTTGAGCCCGGGCGGTATGTGCGGGCCCGGCATGACCCGGCGTGCAGCCCGCTGTTCACGCGCGCCGACGACGCCGCCCGCCATGTGCACGAATGGCCGGGCGCACGTGTGCACGTGACCTTCGGCCATGTGCTGGTTGCCGCGCAGGGCGGCCAGTTCGTGGCCACGTTGCCGGTAGCCGAGGGCGGGTCGTCCTTTGCCCATCGCCGGGTTTTCAGCGACGCCGGTTACCCGTATCGCCACACCTTGAGTGCGTTGTACTTGCGCCTGCCGGAGCGCGCCGACTTTCACCCCACTGGCCGCGCGCAAACGGGCGACGCGATCTTTCGCGGGCTGTGCGCGCCCACCCACTTGATCGAACTGCTGCACCAGACCCACGCCACCCAACTGCATGCGGCGCGGCCGTTATATGTGTCTTGCGCGGACGGCGCGTTGCTCAAATTCGTGGTACGCGACCCACGGTTTGTCACCTATGCCGATGAGCTCAAATTGCGCACGCGCTTGCTCAGCCCCACGGATTACATTCGGCGCATGGCGGCGGCCGGTGAGCTGCATATCCTGCTGCCCAGCGAGCACTGGCCGGGGGCGGGCCGGGTGGATGCGCAGTGGCAGCCGGGCCGCTCGCGGGGCGCGGATGAGCCGTCCGTGTTGCTGGCGCCAGTGCACGGCCACCCGGAGGATGCGGTGGCGTTTGCCCATGCGCGGGCGGGGCGATTCGACGGGCGCCAGTACGCAGGCGCGCTGCTGGAAAACCCCACCAGCAACCGCTACCTGACGGTATTGCCCATGGTCGACGAAGGCTTTCCGTCCAGCGTGACGCGCCGCCTGTTTGGCAACCTGCCCTGGCCGACGGGCTACCGCCTGTGCGCGGCGCACCTGCTGTTTCATGCCGGGCTCGATCAGCCTTCAAACCCTACGCAAAACGACTTCCGGCGCTTTTTCGTGGCATGGCCGGAGCTGGGGTTTTACCTGCATGAGCTGCGCCGCCAGCGGCCTGACCTGCACAGCGTGTACCTGTCGGTGCGCGATGGCGCGTTGCTGGGCTACCTGCCGCGGTTCAGTGACGAGGAATACAACCTGCTGGCGGTCACCGGCAAGTGGTCGGCCGAGGGCGGCTACACCGGGTTCGCGCCGCTGCCGTCGTGGTTCATCTCGCAGCTGGCGCGGATCGGGGAGTTGCGCGTGATCCGCACCGGGGATTTCTGGACGGTGGCGGGGCGGCTGGGCGAGCACCTGGCCGCGTCCATCAGCCCGTCGCCGCAGACCCCGGCAAAAGACGAGCTGTAATCAGCGTTTGCGCATCAAGGCAATGAAAAACAGCCCGCCGATGGCCGCCGTGGCCACGCCGATGGGCAGGTCTTCGGGGGCGATCAGCGTGCGTGCGGCCACGTCCACCCACACCAGGAACAGGCTGCCGAGCAGCACGCACACCGGCAGCAACCGACGGTGCTCGGCGCCCACCAGGCGCCGCGCAATGTGCGGCACCATCAGCCCCACAAAGCCGATGGAGCCGCTGACCGACACCAGCACGCCGGTCATCAGCGACGCGACCAAAAACACGTTCAGCCGCACATTGCGGGCGTTGAGGCCCAGGGTCACGGCGGTCTGCTCACCGGCCATCAAGGCGTTGAGCGAGCGGGCCATGCCCAGCAGCACTATCAGCCCCAGCAGCACGGCAGCGGCGGGAATCACCAGCAGTTCCCAGCGCGCCAGCCCCAGGCCGCCGAGCATCCAGAACATCACCGCCGAGGCGGCGCGGTGGTCGCCCATGAACAGCAGCAGGTTGGCCACCGCCATCATCACAAACGACACCGCCACGCCGCACAGCAGCAAGCGATCACTCTCCAGCCGGCCATTGCGGCTGGCCACCGCCAGCACCACGACCATGCTCAGCAAGGCGCCGATAAACGCGGCGATGGGCAAGGTCACCAGGCCAATGATCTCGCCCACGTGCAGCACCACGATCACCGCGCCCAGGGTGGCGCCCGAGGTGACGCCCAGCAGGTGCGGGTCGGCCAGCGGGTTGCGCGTGACCGCCTGCAACACCGCGCCGATCAACGCAAGACCCGCGCCCACCAACGCGCCCAGCAGCATGCGCGGCACGCGGATCAGCCACACGATGTGTTCCTGGCCGGGCGCCCAGTCCACCGCGCCCAGGCCAAAGGCCTTGTGCAACAGGATTCGCCACACCACGTCCACCGGCACCCGCGCCGGGCCAAAGCCCAGCGACACCACGCAGGACACCAGCAACACCGCCCCGAGGGCCGCGAGCAACAGGGCGTAGCGACGGCTGATCATTGGCCGTGGAACCCTTTGGCCAGGGTTTCTACCGCCAGCACGTTGTCGATGCCCGGCGTGGCCTGCACATAGGGGATCACGATAAAGCGCTGGTGCTTGATGGCGTCCACCGATTGCAGTGCCGGGTTCTTGAGCAGGAACTGCTCTTTTTGCTCGGCGGTGATCTCGCTGTAGTCCACGATCACGATCACTTGCGGGTTGCGCTCTACCACGGTTTCCCAGTTGATGCGGGTCCAGCTGGCGTCCACGTCGTCCAGGATGTTGCGCCCGCCAGCGGCGTCGATCAGCGCCTGTGGCATGCCCAGGCGGCCAGAGGTCATGGCGCGGTCTTCGCCGCTGTCGTAGAGGAACACGCGAGGCTTTTGCGCCGGTTTTTGCACGGCGGCGACTTGCGCTTTCATCTGGGCGATCAGGCTTTCGGCGCGGTCTTGCACGTCAAAGATCTTGCCCAGGTTGCGCAGGTCGTTGTAGGTGTCTTCGAGCGTGGCGGCCGGGCGCTTCATCACAAAGGCGCACGACTCGGTCAACTCGTAGACGTTGATGCCCAAGGGTTGCAGGGTTTGCGGCGTGAGGTCGCCGCCCACGCGCATGCCGTAGTCCCACCCGGCGAAGAAGAAGTCGACGTTGGCATTGAGCAGGGTTTCCACCGACGGGTATTTGCTCGCGAGTTCGGGCAGGCCGTCGAGGATTTTTGCCATGTCGGGCGTGACCGACTTCCAGCCGGTGACGCCGCTGTAGCCCGCCATGCGCGGCTTGAGGCCCAGGGCGAGCATCATCTGGGTCATGTTGATGTCGTGGCTGACCGCGTGCTTGGGCGCTTCCTTGAAGGTCACTTGGCGGTTGCAGCTCTGGATGGTCAGCGGGTAATGCGTGGCGTCGGCAACGGCGTGAGAAGCACCGAGCAGCAGGGCGAGGGACACGAGGGAGCGCAGGATCATGATTGGGTTATCCAGGTGATTCGGGGGTAGCCGGACAAGGGGTGGGTGTCGATCAGTGCATCGACGCCAAACACGTCGCGCAGCAGGTCGGCGGTCAATACGTCATGCGGCGTGCCGCTGGCGACAATGCGCCCGTGGTTGATCACGTACAGGCGGTCGCAGAACGCGGCGGCCAGGTTCAGGTCGTGGATGCTGGCGAGGGTGCCGATCTTCAGGCGCTTGACCAGTTGCAGCAATTGCAGCTGGTAGCGCGGGTCGAGGTGGTTGGTGGGCTCGTCGAGGATCAGCAGTTGCGGTTGCTGGGCCAGGGCACGGGCGAGGATCACGCGTTGTTTTTCACCGCCCGAGAGCGTGGCGAAGGCGTGGTCTTCAAACCCTTGCAGGCCCACGGCGTCGAGGGCTTGCTGGATCAGTCGGTGGTCGTTGAGGGTGTCGCTGTCGAACAGGCGCTTGTGGGGCGTGCGGCCCATGGCGACCACTTCGTCCACCCGCAGGCCGAACGCATCGGGAAATTCCTGGAGCACCACGGCGATGCGCTGGGCGCACCAGCGCGAGGACTGTTGCCACACGTTCTGATGGTCGAAGGACACGTCGCCCTGGTGCGGCTTGCTGAACCGGTAGGCGCAGCGCAGCAGGCTGGTCTTGCCACTGCCGTTGGGGCCGATCAGGCCGACGAACTCACCGGCGCCCACCTGCAGGCTGGCGTCACGCAGTTGGAACTGGTGATGGCAGTGGCCGTGAGCGACGGGACGCCAGGCGAGGTGGGCGAGGTTGAGTGAAGTCATCGTTACTCTCAGGTCCGACACGGCGCCCACATCAGCGGCGTGTCGTGGCGATTTAGAAGGTGTAGTCCGCCGTCACGAAGAACGAGCGGGGTTCACCCAGGATCCATTGCTGGCCGTCATTGTATTGGCTGACCGCGTAGGTGCGGTTGAACAGGTTATTCAATTGCAGCCCCAATGTCGTGTTGCGCAGGGCCTTCCACGAGACGGTGGCGTCGACCACGGTGTAGCTCGGCACTTGGCTGGTGTTGGCGGTGTTGGCGTAGCGCGCGTCCACGTAGCGCACACCGGCGCCGGCGCGGATGTCGTCGGTCACGGCCTTGTTCAGCCACAGGTTGGCGGTGCGCCGTGGAACGTCGGTGGGGCGGTTGCCGTTGCGCGACACCTGCTGGCCGTCGACCACTTCGGAGAAGTCATCGTACTGGGCCCGCACAATCGCGGCATTGGCTTGCAGTTGCCAGGCGTCGGGCAGTTGCAGGTCGAGGCTGGCTTCCAGGCCGTTGGAGGATTGCTGGCCCACCTGCTCTTTGAGGTCGGTCTCGGCGATGCTCACCAGCAGCTTTTTCTTGACGATGTGATAGGCCGCCAGGGTCCATTCGCCGCGCGAGTCCCAGAACGCCTGCTTGACCCCGACCTCGGTCTGCTTGGTGGTGGACAAGCCAAAGTTCTGTTGGCTGGGGCTCAAGGTGATCAGGCTGCCGACGCCATCGGTGCTGGTGGCGTATTGGCCGTATACCGAGGTGTCCGGGGTGATCGCGTAGACAAGGCCTGCTCTCCAGTTGTTGCCGGTCAGGGTCTTGTCGGCATCGCTGCCGTTGATCAGGGACTCACGGTCGATGTGCAGGTAGTCGCGGCGCAGGCCGGTGACCAGGGTCAGTTGGTCGGTCAGTTGCAGGCGGTTTTCGGCAAAGCCTGCCAGCTGCTTGGTGGTGCTGACGTATTGCGGGATAAACGGGTCGGCACTTTCAAACGGCTGCGGGACCGGGTGGTGGATGTCCACCGGCTGGCCGTCTTCGAGCAGGTCATCGAACGGCGCGTTGCTGACCAGGTGGAAGCGGATGCGGTTGTACTCGGCACCGACCACGGTCTGGCTGTCGAGGCCGAACAGGGTGTGCTTGAAGGTAAAGGTCTGGCGGTCGCCGACCTGTTCCTGGTTGTGTTTGATGCCCAGGTAGCTCTGGCGCACCAGGCCGCCGTCGACGAAGTTGTAGCTTTCGGCGTTCTCCCAGCGGCGCTGGTTTTTAAGGTAGGACAGCTGGTTGGTGGCGCTGACGTTGTCGTTGATCTGCCACTCGGTGGTCAGGCGGGTCCATTGGTCGTTGTAGTGCTGGATGTCGTCTCTGACGTTGTAGTTTTTTTCACGCAGGCCCTTGTGCAGGTGGCCGTCTATCAACGGCGTGCCGTAGTCGTTTTGCGGGGTCTGGTCGCCGTAGTCGTAGGCCAGGGTGACGCTCAGGTTGTCGGCGGGCTCCCAGCGCAGGGCGCCGCTGACGAAGTCGCTCGAGGAATCGCCCCGGTCGATGAAACCGTTGCTGCGCAGGCGGTTGAGGTTCAGGCGGTAGCTCAGGGTGTCGGTCAGCGAGCCGCCGCTGTCCAGGGCCTCTTGCTGGCGGTCGTAGGAGCCGTAGCCCAGGCGCACGTGGTTTTCGATGTCGCCGGTGAACGGCTTTTTCGCCAGGGTGTTGATCACCGCCCCCGTGGCGCCCTGGCCGTATAGCACCGAGGCCGGACCGCGCAGTACGTCCACACGCTCCACGGCCCAGGTGTCGACCGGGAAGGTGGAGGTGCCGGCGCCGTCGAACATGCGTTCGCCGTCGTACAACTGCAACACCGCACTCTGGCCGGTGAAGCCGCGCGCCGAGAGCGAGGTGCCGCCGTCGCCCGGCGTGCCGGTGCGGCTGATGCCGGTGGCGCGGGAGATGGCGTCCTGTACGGTAGCGTCGCCGCGCTCGCGGATCTGTGCGCCGGTCTGGCTTTCCACGCTGCCCGGGGTTTGCAGGGCGCTGAGGTTCAACCTCGAACCTGCGGTGGTCGGGGTCTTGAGGTCGATGTGTTCGACGTCAACGTCCGGCGCCGTGATAGGGCTGGCTGGCAGGATCAGGCCGGTGTCGGCATGGGCACTGGTGTGCAAGGCGAGCAGGCAGAGGCCGGACGCAAGGTACTTGTTCATCGGACGGAGGATCGCTTCTTAAGGGGGACTCACCGCAGGACGCGGCGAGTCACGATAACGCAATAAGTGTTATAAGTTAACACTTATTGCGTGATGGGCAAATGCTCGCCCAATGCTACAGAGCCCGTCTATACGGGGCATCTCGGCTGTTTCATGACGAACGTGAGGAAAGCTCACGTTGCCCGAACAGGCGCGACAGCACCAGCCGGTCCAGCGCCCACACGACGACCAGCGAGGCGCCCACCAGCGGGAAAATGATCGCCAGGGCGGCCATGATCACCAGGGCGGTTTTCCACTTGGGCAGGTCGTGGCGCAGGGGCGGAACGCCCAGCCCGCCCTGGGGCCGGCGCTTCCACCAGATCACCACGCCGCTGACCGCGCTGAGCAGGATCATCAGGCAAATCAGCAGCACGATGAGCTGGTTCACCCACCCGAACATCTTGCCTTCGTGCAGCATCACGCCCACTTCGGTGGCGCGGGCCACCGCGTTGTAGTGCTGCCAGCCCACGTCGGCCAGGACCTTGCCGGTGTACTGGTCCACATGCAGCGTGGCGTCGTTGCGCGGGTCGTCGGCGAACACCGCGAGGGTGAACACGCCTTCGGCGGTGGTGGGAAAGGTGATGCTGTAGCCCGGCTCGATGTGGCGGGCATCGGCCAGTTCCACCAGTTGTTGCAGGCGCACGGTGGGGGCCGCGGGCCCGTGGCTCATGCCGCCGTGTTGCATGTGTTCGGCGTGGTCGCCAGACACTGGCATGGGCGTGTTTTCCATGGCCCACGGCACGGTCTGCTGGGTGGCGGTGTTGAGGGTGCGGGCCTGTTGGTCCGACTGCGGCACGTTGTTCCACATGGCCGCCGGGAAGGTGTTCCACAGGTCGGCGTACTGCTTGCCCCAAAAGCCGGTCCAGGTCATGCCGCTGAGCAGCATCACCAGCAGGAACCCCGCGCCCCAGAAGCCTGCAACCACGTGCAGGTCACGCCAGAACAGCCGCCCGCCGGTGCCCAGGCGTGGCCACAGCACCCCGGCAAACGACTTGCCCCGTGGCCACCACAGGTACAGGCCCGAAATCACCAGCATCACGCCCCACCCGGCGGCGAGCTCGACCAGGCGGTCGCCCACCGTGCCGATCAGCAGCTCGCCGTGCAACGCGCGGGCGATGGCTTGCAGGTTGTTTTTCGCATCCTGGGTGCCCAGCACGGTGCCGCGATAGGGATCGACAAACACGCTCAGTTCACGGCCGCCCTCGTGCATCACAAATTGCGCGCTGCGGGTGGCATCGATCGGTGGCAGGTATTTGCCAATCGTGCCCTGGGGGTACGCCACTTGGGCGCGTTGCAGCAGGTCGTCGGCGCTCAGCGTATGTTCACCGCCTGGCACCTTGAGCAGGTGGGCGTACATCAGGGGATCAAGCTGGGGCTTGAACAGGTAGAGGATGCCGGTCAGGGCCAGCAGCACCATGAACGGGGCGACGAAAAGGCCGGCATAGAAGTGCCAGCGCCAGGCCAGGTTGTAAAAGGACAGCTTGGGTTGGGTCATTGCAAAGGGCTCCGCAAGGTGTGGAATTTTTGTCGAGTGTCAGGGGGCTTCAGAAGCTCATGTCCACCTTGGTCCAGAAGGTGCGCCCCGGTTCCTTGAGGGCTTGCGGGTCATCCGCCGGGTAGCCGAACCCGGCGTTGCCCGCCAGGTTCAAGTGCTCGGCGTAGGCCTTGTTGAAGAGGTTGTCGACGCCGGTGCTGACCTTGAAGTGTTTGTTGACGCGGTACGCGCCGTTGAGCGAGAACACGCCAAAACCACTGCTCTTGTCGAAGTCCATCCCGACCACGTTGCCTTTGTTGGGGGCGATGCGGTCTTGGGCGGCGACCACCCGCCACAGCGCCCCGGCGCTCCAGTCGTCGGTGCGGTAGGTGAGGCCCAGGCGGGTATCCAGCGGCGGGATCTGCGGCAGCGGCTTGCCGTCCTGGGTGTTCTTGCCCCACGCGTAGGCCAGGGTGGCGTCGGCTTTCCAGTGCTCGCTGAGCGCGTAGGCGATGCCTGTCTCACCGCCCAGGATGCGGGCGTTGACGTTGCGGGCCTGGGAGGTGGTGCCCATCATCCCGGGCGTGTAGTCGAACAGGATGAAATCGCGCACCTGGCCCACGTAGCCCGATACCCAGGCTTCCATGTCGGCAGACTTGTACTGCAGGCCGACGTCCAGCTGGGTGGTTTTTTCCGGTTTCACGCCGTCGAACGCATTTACTGCACCAACCGCCCCGGTGTCGGGCGAGAACAGCTCCCAGTAGTCGGGGAACCGCTCGGCATGGCCCAGGCCCGCATAGAGGGTGGTGGGGCTGTTGGCCAAGTCGTGCTCATAGCGCACGAAACCCGACGGCAGCGTGGTGGCGCGGGTGTCGTCGGCGGTCGGGTTGGGGCGGCTCGCCATGCCCGAGCCGCTGGTTTGCCGAAAGTCCTTGGCCGAGGCGCGGTCCAGGCGGGCCCCGGTGATCAGGCGGTCGCGGGCGGCGGCGTACCAGGTCAATTCGCCAAACACGCCGTAGTTGTGGAAGTTGGCGTCTTTGACCCGCGGCAGGTCCTTGTAGGCATCGATGCCCATGGCGCTGCGCTGGCGGTGTTCATTGGTCTGCGCATCGAGGCCGCCAATCAACTGCACGTCGGCCCAGCGCCAGGTGGCCTTGAGGCGTGCACCCAGGGTGCGCCGGTCGACATCGGCCGCCATCGGCCCGGCCATCATCCCGGTGCCGGAAGGGACGCGCAGGGTGTAGTTGTCCATCACGTGGTCGGCGTAGTTGTAGTAGACCTGCGCTTCGACCTTGTCCAGCACCTGGCCGATATTGGACTTTTCGAACCGCAGCCCCAGGCTTTCGCGCAAAAACTGCGCACCGTCCATGCCGCGTCCGGCGTAACGCGCCTGGCCGTTGCCACGCCCGCCGGTGAGCTCCAGCAGGGTGTCGGCGTCCGGGGTCCAGCCCACGGCCACGTCGCCGTTCCATTTGTCGTAGCGCGAGGCGACGGTGTCGTTGTTGCCGTCCTTGTAGTCATCGGCGTGGGCCTGGTTGCCAATCACCCGCACATAGCCCAGCGGGCCGCCGGCGGCTGCATCGACGGTCTTGTCGAAGCGGCCGTTGGAACCGGCCAGCACGCTGGCGTTGACCCGTGTGCCCAACGCGCCGAAGTGCTCGGGCTCGCGGTCGAACAGGACCGTGCCTGCCGAAGCGCCGGGGCCCCACAGCACGGTTTGCGGGCCTTTGATCACGGTGAGCTTGTCGTAGGTTTCAGGCGAGATGTAGGAGGTGGGCGCGTCCATTCGCGCGGGGCAGGCGCCAAGCATCATGCCGCCGTTGGTGAGGATGTTCAGGCGCGAGCCGAACATGCCGCGCAGCACCGGGTCGCCGTTGGTGCCGCCGTTGCGGATCAAGGCAAAGCCGGGGATGGTCTTGAGGTAGTCGCCGCCGTCACTGGCGGGCACCGGTTGGCGCGGGTCCTTGGGGTCGGTGATGACGGTGAGCGGCGAGCTGGGCGCCACGGCGGTGATCACGGTGGGGCTGATTTCATCGGCATGCGCCAACGGTGTGATCAGTGCGCCGCACAGCACGGCGAGCACAGGGGTACATCCCAAACGGGTGTCAGCAGAAAGCCTGGACATGAAAAATTCCATCAATCATTCGTAAACAACACGGCCAGCAGCCTGCGGCTGTCTGTTTAAAGTCGGCCGGGGTGAAGTAACGGTGTGAGGGGCTTACGTGACGAGGGGCGGGGCGCGGCTGCGGGCACCGGGAAAGATGGCTTGCCGGGCATGGCCCAGGCGCGTGGCGGGGGTGAGGGCGTTCGCGGGCGGTGGCGCGCCCAAGGTGATGAAGGCGACGCTGCCGGGCAGGGCCGGGCAACTGAAGAGCAGGCTGCAGTAGCCGCACTTTTCCCAGATAACGTGGTGTTCGGCGGGGTGCTGGTGTTCGTCCGGCGCGTCCATGGCCATTTCCATGGCCCCGTCCATGGTCATACCGGCGTGATGATCCATCGGCATCGCTTGGGAAATCAGCGGACCGATAAAAATCATCAGCATGGCAAACAGGCTGATCCAGCTGCCGTGGGTGACGCGGCGCGGCGGGAGTGGCCTGGCGCGGGAGGCGCTCATTTAAAGGCGACTACTGGGCGTGCGAGTGCCCCGGGCCGGGTGGCTGTTTTTGTACGCTCACTTGCACGTCCACCGGGCCCGCTTTTTCAAAATTCAGGGTCAAGGGGAAGTGCTGGCCGTCGCGCAGCAGGCTGCGGTCTTTAAGGCCCAGCAGCATCACGTGATAGGCCATGGGCGCGAAACTCAACTCGCCCTTGGCCGGGACGTCGACGCCAGGCACTGGCTGCATCTTCATCAGGTCGCCCTGCATCACATGCGCGTGCAGCTCGGCCTGCGCGGCGACGGGCGTTTGCACACTGAGCAGGCGGTCGGGGCTGTCGCCCGTGTTGTGGATCACGAAATACGCGGCCACGGTGGGCGCATTCGGCGGCAATTCCTGGGACCAGGGATCGCTGACCGACAGGTCGCCGACCTTGAAGTCTTCGGCATTGGCAGCCCCCAACACCGGCAACAGCAACGCAGCCAGAAGCACAGAAGATTTAAGCATGACGGTTCTCCAGAACGGTTCTAAACGCAGTTCACGTGCGAAGGCGTCAGGCCGTTGGAGAGGCGCGGGGGTTGAGGCTGGGCCATTGCTGGCGGGGCGTCGGGGGTTGCAGCGAGGGCGGCGGCCCAGGCTGCGCGGCCTCGAAATGGGTGACATACAACTGGGGCACATGCCCCGGCAACGCCACCATCGACGGCGAGCCCGAACAGCACCAACAGTGCTGCATGCTGGAATGGTCATCGGGCTGCGGCGCCGGAATGTCGAGCTTGCCCAAGGCCACGGCCGTCAGCTTGTTGGCATTAGCCGAACAGAAACTGCCCCAGATCAACTGATCAATGGCCTTGCTGGAAGGCTGCATCACCCCGGCCATCGGCATGGCAAAGGCATTGAACAGCACTGCTAGGCAGGCGATCCAGGCAATTGCGAAGCGTTGACGGGCCATGGCGGACAATCCGTAGGGTTATGCGATCAGGCGGGTATTTAGCCTGATCGGGGGGGATAAGTAAAAAGGCGTGGTGTGGTTTGGTGTCGCAGCGCTGTCAGGCCGCGCTGGCGTGCAGCTTGAACCCCAGCGCTTTCATGACCTTCATGATAGTCGCGAATTCCGGATTGCCTGTGCTTGAAAGTGCTTTGTACAGGCTCTCGCGGCCAAGACCTGCATGACGGGCAACTTGAGTCATGCCTTGGGCACGGGCGATGTCGTTCAGGGCCGTGCGGATCAGCACGCCATCGCCTGCATCTTCTTCAAAACAGGCTTCTAGGTATTGAGCCATGTCTTCGGGCGTTTTGAGGTGTTCTGCGACGTCGAAGTCGCTGAAAGATACAGTCATGGTTGCTCCTCGTTCGCGAGATGTTCTGCGAGTTGTCTGGCCTGCTTGATGTCACGTTTTTGCGTTGATTTGTCTCCACCGATCAACAGGAGGTAAACCACTTTGTTCCTGCGGGTGAAGTAGATCCGGTATCCAGGGCCGTGGTGGATGCGCATTTCCGAGATGCCATTGCCTACCGATTCGCAGTCCCCGAAATTCCCTGACTGTGCAGCCCGCAACCGGGCCAGAACACGGGCTTTAACAGGCTTGCCTCCTAACGAGTCCAGCCACTTTTGGAAGCTGGACGACATTTTAAATTGGATCATCTCAAATCGTATTCCTTGGGATACAGAATGGCAAGGCACGACGTACTGAGAGTCAGGGCATTCCGAACGGTGTGCTAAAGCAGCCGGTGAAGGAGCGGTTATGACAGCGGTTTTTTGCGGAGTCAGCCGGTTGGGTCGCAGGGTCTTGTGGGATACGTCGGCTTATGGGGCGGGCTGATCACCCGCGGTTCAAGGGAGGGAGTATTAATTGGGTTTCCAGCGAGTTTGGTTGGTAAGAATTTTACGGGTCAGCTTCTCATCTGCTCCACATAGTCCGGCGCCAGCCCCCGGGTTTTAGTGCGATCGGGCTGGTCAAATTCCCGTACCAGGAAATATTTGATGGCTGTGGGCGAAGTCGGCATCTGGCTGATCATCAGGTGATCGCTGAGAAACAGTTCCAACAGGTCTTCGATATCACCGCTCAAGGGCTTGGGCGTGGGTGCAAACCACTCATCGAGCAGTGCTTGTTGCGGCGCGGTAGCAAAGCCTGCGCTCAGGCGCCGGGCTTCGCGGTCGACCTGTTCCAGCCAGCCCAGCTCGGCGCGCAGCTGGGCTTTGCGTGTGCGGGCCTGGTCGAACGCCGTGTCGCGCCTGGCTGCTTGGGCCTGGGTTTCGCTGCCCAGGCCGAGCATCCGCGTCAACACGCCTTGGTCACCCAGGGCCGGTCGTGCCAGGCGCTGCGCCTCGTTGTCATACGCCCGGCATTGCTGGCTGTACATTTCCCAGAGTATTCGCAGGCGCTGGATGTACACGCGTCGATGGGCCAGGAACGCGTTGGCGCTGAGGTGTGGATGACCCGTCTGGCGCATGTAGCGCTGGCTGGCGTCTATAGCGCCGACGCCGTTGATGTGGTCTTTCAGGACGAAGAAACGTGCGATGAACTGATCTTGCTCCTCGAGCGTATCCAACGCAGGAAAAGGCACGCCAGCCCTGAAGGCCGCACGGTACATCTCGTGCAGGCTGGCCAGGTGCAACTCGCGGCTGCCCGGGCCGTCGCCCCGTTTCAAACCGCCGCCCACGTCCTCACTGGTGCCCGGCACCAGGCGTTCTTCCCATTTGGGCGTCAGGGGGCCGGTGCCAATCAACCGGGAGCGCCGTGCGCCGCGGCATTCGTGCGCCGCCACCAGATGCAGCGCCGCCTTGACAGGGCCGGGCAGGCCTTCGCCGTCATCGACGCTGTTGGTCAGCGGCAACAGCACGTCACGCACCACCGACGCTTGCATGCTTCGGTCCACGGCGTCGAACAGGCCGACGAATGCCACTTCAAGGTGGGCCTTTTTATAGGTGGTGGTGCCGGGGTCGCATTCATCGAACAGCTTGTGCGCGAAGGCGCGGGCCAGTGTGGCGCCGTAGTCGTAGCCGAATAGGGAGATTGAGATTCGGGTGATGGGCAGGGGGCTGTTCGCGCCAAAGTTCTCGATGATGTCTTCAAGGCGAGCCCAGGTGGCTTCCAGACGGGTCTCTACACCTGTTTTGAACAAGTCCGCCACCCATTCAATGTCGCGAACGGCAGGCACCGTTTCGACAGAAGCCTTGACTGCCGCGTTAATAGTGAGAGCGACAGGGTTTTTAATTTTCAGGTTGTGGACGAAACGCTGCCACCAGTGCTTCCCCGTTACGATGTCCTTTCCCGCGGTTACAGCGGCCTCGATAGCACTGTCCCGGGGGAGGTTGGCGATATCCTTTTTGGCTTGACTAAGGGCACTTTTCATTGCCGTGTCAGATACCGATACGTCGCTTCCAAATTGGGGGTCGAAAGGCGCGCCGAGTCCCGACACGTATAAATTTGCGTAATGCTCAAATGTATTGAGAGATGCACTGACATCGCTTGGATAACTCAGAGACAACCGTGCCACATTACTGAGGCGGTCTTTCTTTAAATCATCTGATCGTGTCCCTGGAAGTGGTGTAACTCATCATGGCCTTGGCCGCTGAGTTTG
>NZ_JBSVWN010000076.1:0-21025 GCF_054071325.1 Pseudomonas sp. SDO5215_S409
AGCCAAGCTGGTTGCGCTTCGCGCAACGCGCCATGCCTGGCGCACATAAAAAAAGCCCCGTATCGCGAGATACGGGGCTTTTGGGTTGACGCCTTACTGGCCGCTCAACGCCAGGTCCAGCAACTCACGGTTGGCCACCGCGTACATGGCGTAGTCCGTGCCGACCGCAGCACGGATCTCGACCATCATGGAGCGCCAGCGCTCGGCCATGTCCTGGTGTTGCTCCAGCCACAGCGCCACGCGGGCTTCCATGTCGTCCGGCGCGTCGGCCATCTGCAACACGCTGATGGTGATCGCACGCTGCTGCCAGTCCACGTCGTCGCGGAAGGCTTCGCGCGCCTGGGCCTGCCAGTTGTTGCCCACCGGCAGATCGCTGATCTGCTGCAAGTACCACGGCAAGTCCAGTGCACTGCCCACCGCAAAGTAGGCCTTGGCCACTTCGGCGGCGTCATGCCCGGTCACGTCGGCGGCCTCGATGATCGGCAGCAAGGTGTACAGGTGGGTCGTGCCGGCAACCATGCGCGCCAACAGCTCTGGCACACCGGCCTCGGTGTAGGCCTGGTAACGGGTCTGCCAGCCTTCGCGAGTCGGGCCTTCCAGCAGTTCGTCGAGCTTGAGGCCCAACGCCGCCAGGTGCGGACCGAAGTGCGCCACGTCGCGACCGGCATCCTGCTCGTTGCGACGGCTGCGCAAGAACCAGCGCGTAGCGCGACGGCCCAGGCGCATCAGCTCGTCCATCAGCTCCAGTTGCACCTGCGCCGGCACCTGGTGGTCCAGCGCTTCGATCTGACGGAACCAGTGCGGGAGGTGGAAGATGTCACGCACGATCACATAGGCCCCGGCCACGTTCGCCGGGCTCATGCCGGTGGACTCCTTGAGTCGCTGAACGAAGGTGATGCCCATGTGGTTGACCAGGTCGTTGGCGATCTGGGTGCTGACGATCTCGCGCTTGAGACGGTGACGGCGCATGGCCTCGGAGAACTTGGCCACCAGGCTCGGCGGGAACGCGGTTTCCATGTCGCGGGTCAGGTAGTCGTCGTCCGGCACCTTGGAGTCGAGCAACGCTGCCTTGAGGTCGATCTTGCTGTAGGAGATCAGCACCGACAGCTCCGGACGGGTCAGGCCCTTGCCCGCGGCGACACGCTCGTTGAGCTGGTCTTCGGCCGGCAGGAACTCGATGGCGCGGTCCAGCTTGCCCCGGCCTTCCAGGTCGCTCATCAGGCGCTTGTACTCGGCGATGCGCTCGTAGGCACGGCGCGCCGCCAGGGACAGGGCCTGGGTTTGCTTGTAGTTGTTGCCCAACACCAGGTTGCCGACTTCGTCGGTCATGCTCGCCAGCAACTGGTTGCGTTGCTTGTCGGTCATGTCACCGGCCTGCACCACTTCATTGAGCAGGATCTTGATGTTCACTTCGTGGTCGGAGCAGTCCACGCCACCGGCGTTGTCGATGAAGTCAGTGTTGGAACCGCCGCCGTTGAGGCCGAACTCGACACGGCCCAGCTGGGTCATGCCCAGGTTGCCGCCCTCGCCCACCACCTTGCAGCGCAGTTCGTTGCCGTTCACGCGCAGGGCGTCGTTGGCCTTATCGCCCACGTCGGCGTGGCTTTCGGTGCTGGCCTTGACGTAAGTGCCGATACCGCCGTTCCACAACAGGTCCACCGGCGCCTTGAGCAAGGCGTTCAGCAGCTCGGTCGGGGTCAGTTTGTCGGCCTGGATGTCAAAGCGCTCTTTCATCTGTGGCGAGATGGCGATGCTCTTCGCGCTGCGCGAGAAGATACCGCCGCCTTCGGACATGATGCCGGTGTTGTAGTCCGACCACGCCGAACGCGGCAGCTCGAACAGGCGCTTGCGCTCGACAAAGCTGGTGGCCGGGTCCGGATTCGGGTCGACGAAGATGTGCAGGTGGTTGAATGCGGCGACCAGTTGCAGCGTGTCAGACATCAACAAGCCGTTACCGAACACGTCGCCCGCCATGTCGCCGACGCCCACCACGGTGATGCTGTCTTCTTGCACATTGATGCCGCGCTCACGGAAGTGACGCTGCACGCCCACCCACGCGCCCTTGGCGGTGATGCCCATCTTCTTGTGGTCGTAACCGGCCGAACCACCAGATGCAAAGGCGTCGCCCAGCCAGAAGCCGTAGTCGATCGCAATGCCGTTGGCAATGTCGGAGAACGTCGCGGTGCCCTTGTCGGCGGCAACCACCAGGTAGGGGTCATCGTCGTCGTGACGCACCACGTTCAACGGCGGCACCAGGGCGCCGTCCTTCAGGTTGTCGGTGATGTCGAGCAAGCCCGAAATAAAGATGCGGTAGCAAGCGATGCCTTCGGCCGCGATCTCATCGCGGGTGCCGCCCAGCGGCAGGCGACGCGGCAGGAAGCCGCCCTTGGCGCCCACCGGCACGATCACCGAGTTTTTAACCTGCTGGGCTTTTACCAGGCCCAGCACTTCGGTACGGAAGTCTTCTTCACGGTCGGACCAGCGCAGGCCGCCACGCGCCACATTGCCAAAGCGCAGGTGCACGCCTTCGACACGCGGCGAGTACACGAAGATCTCAAACTTGGGCACCGGCTTGGGCAGCTCGGGGATCGCGTGCGGGTTGAACTTGAAGCTGAAGTACGACTTGTTCTGGCCGTTGGCGTCGGCCTGGTAGAAGTTGGTACGCAGCGTGGCCTTGATCAGGTCCAGGTAGCGACGCAGGATGCGGTCTTCGTTGAGCACCTGAACGTCGTCCAGGGCGGTGAGGATCGCTTGCTCCAGACGCTGTTGCTTGTCGTCCAGGTCTTCGGCGGTCAGTTTGCGCGCCAGATAGAAACGGGTCTTGAACAACCGGGTCAACTCGCGGGCGATGTCGGTGTGGTTGTTCAGGGTGCTGGCGATGTAACCCAGGTCGAAGCCCAGGCGGATCTGCTTGAGGTAGCGGGCGTAGGCTCGCAGCAGCGCCACGTCGCGCCATGGCAGGCCAGCGGTCAGTACCAGGCGGTTGAACGCATCGTTTTCGGCATCGCCGTTGACGATGTGCACGAACGCGTCCTGCAGGGTGTCGTTGAGCTGCTGGATGTCCAGGTTCACGCCTTCGGCGGCGGTGAACGCAAAGTCGTGAATCCAGAACTCGCGACCGTTGGCGTGACGCAGGCGGTACGGGAATTCACCCAGCACGCGCAGGCCGAGGTTTTCCAGGATCGGCAGCACGTCGGACAGCGCCAGCGGCGTGTCGGCGTGGTACAGCTTGCAGTGCAGCTCGCGCTGGCCGACCTGGCCCAACGGTTGGTAGAAGCTCATCACCAGCGGGTTGGCTTCGGTGAGGCTGGACAGGTGCTGCATGTCCACCACCGCCGAGTGCGCGGCAAAGCGCTCGCGGTAGCCTGCCGGGAACCCTTTGGGGAAATCCGCCAGCACATTGGTGCCCTGGGCTTCGCCGAAGCTTTCGACCACCAGGCTTGCGTAGTCGTCCTGCCAGCTGCGGCAGGCCTGGACCACTTCGTTTTCCAGTTGGACGGGGTCGATGTCCAGGCGCACCTTGGGGTCGACCCGCAAAATCAGTTGCACACGAGCCAGCACCGACTCGGAGAAGAAGGTCCAGAACTCGCAGTCCGAGGCCTTCAGACGCTCCATCAGCACTTGCTGGATCTTCTGGCGCACTTCGGTGGAATAGATGTCACGCGGTACGTAGGCCAGGCAATAGCAGAAACGGCCGTACGGGTCTTTGCGCAGGAACACGCGAATCTTGTTGCGCTCCTGGATCTGCACGATGGACATCACGGTGCTGAACAACTCGTCCACCGGGGTCTGGAACAGGTCGTCGCGCGGCAGCACTTCCACCACCTGCGCCAGCTCCTTGCCCAGGTGCGCCTTGGGCTGGAAGCCCGAACGGCGTTCGATTTCCGCGACCTTGCGGCGGATATACGGAATGACCCGCACGCTTTCGCCATACACCGAGGAGGTGTACAGGCCCATGAAGCGGCATTCCTTGACCACTTTCCCGTTGGCGTCGATCTGGCGGATCGACACGTAGTCCGGGTAGGCCGGACGGTGTACGCGGCTGGGGTGCGCGGCCTTGGCGAACGACAGCACAGTCGGCTCGTTCAGGTACGCCACGGCGTAGTCTTCGATGCGCAGGTCTTCGGCAGTGAGGCCGGCGCGCAACAGTTTGGTCAGGCCCAGGAACGAGCTGGCGTCGTATTCGAGCTGGCCGCCGTTCTTGTCGTCACGGACCACGAATTCTTCATAGCCCAGGAAGGTGAAGTGGTTGCTCACCAGCCATTCCAGGAAGGTCTTGATCTCGGCTTTTTCGTCGCCGTCGATCACGAACGGGCTGGCGTCGATACCGGCCAGCAGGTCCTGGACCTTGGCTTTCATCGGTTCGAAGTCGGCCACGGCGATGCGCACTTCAGCCAGCACTTGCTCCAATTCCTTGGACAGCACGTTCAGCTCGGCGGCATTGGCGCAGCGGTCGATCTCCAGGTACATCAGCGATTCGTTCAGGACATCGTCGCCCTGGGTGCCTTTGGGCAGCACTTCCATCAACTCGCCCTTGCTGCCACGGCGCACGCTGAGCACGGTGGTTTGCAGGGTGTGGATGCTGTAGCCACGGCGGTTGAGTTCTGTACGCACCGAGTCCACCAGAAACGGCAGGTCGTGGTGCAGAACCTCAACGGCGGTGTGGGTGGACTGCCAGCCGTGGCGCTCGTAGTCAGGGTTGTAGACGCGCACTTGCGGCTGGGTGTGATCGAAACGTTCCAGCAGGCGCCAGGCTGACAGGGTGCAGCCCGCGAGGTCGGAAAGGCGACGTTGGGTCAGTTCGTCGAGGGAAATGATGCCGAAAAATTGTTCAGCAAACAGCGCCACTTGTGGCAGTGCCTGTTCGTTGATGTGCTGCGCCAGTGCCGCTTGCAGTTGGTGCTGGAAGTCGGCTTTGCTGGCTGCGGTGAAGAACGCCATCTGTGGTACTCCGCTTGGGCTTGTTATAGAGAGAAGCGTCGCGCGTTTTTTCCCCGTAAAAAGGGGACCTTCATCACGCTGCAGGGTGTATCGGGCAGTGCAGCGTGACAGGTTGATGAAGCTGGTCGCGACCCAGGGGTCACATTCACGTTCAAGGATCGGCACTTCGACGCTCGCCACCGGTTCTAAGGGCCGGCGGTCGGGGCAAAGCCAACCACTGCGCAGCTTAACGAGTGCGCCAAGGCCCGTGCTTGCGGCACTGCGACATATTCGGACATGGCTAGGCAGCCGATTGCCACGCGGCCCTGAAAAATATCCGCAATGCAGGCAAAATGGCGCCTTCCCAAGCTTAGACAGGACATGTCGCCATGCAACTGCGTACCGCCCATATCATCGCCAACCCTTGTGACGATGAAGAAGACAACATGGCCATGCTCTGCTGCCACGGCGACAAAGGCGAAATGTTCATGCTCAGCCGCTACCCGGACGAGGACGACGTGGAACTGACCTGGGACTACGAACCCTCCACCCTGGACGGCTTGAAGGTCACCCTCAGCGCGACCACCCTGCACATCGAGTTGGCCGCGGGCGATGCCGACGCGCTGGGCGGGCATGACCACCTGGAGATCAGCCACAGCACCGCGGCCTCGGACCTGGCCGAAGTGGACGCAACCCTGCAGAACATCCTCAAGGGCACCGGGACCTATATCAGCGCGCTGTAAGCGCTCAAACCTAGGACTTTTCCTACAATTTTTCGCAAAATCCCCGCCACGCCATTAGTCGCCACCCCCCGTCATGCATTAAAGTAAGACCCCCAGGCCCGGGCGTTGCATGCAGCGCCCCGGCTCATCTTTCCAGGAACACTCATCGATGGAACATCGTGAAGCGCTGCTCGCGCTGCGCACTTTTCTCTCAGCGCAGATCCTCGGCCAGGAAAAGCTCATCGAGCGCCTGCTGATCGCCCTGCTCGCCGACGGCCACATGCTGGTCGAAGGCGCTCCCGGCCTGGCCAAGACCAAGGCCATCAAGGAGCTGGCAGAAGGTATCGAAGCGCAGTTCCATCGTATCCAGTTCACCCCCGACCTGTTGCCCGCCGACATCACCGGCACCGAGATCTATCGTCCGGAAACCGGCAGCTTCGTCTTCCAACAGGGGCCGATTTTCCACAACCTGGTGCTGGCGGACGAAATCAACCGGGCGCCCGCCAAAGTGCAATCGGCCTTGCTTGAGGCCATGGCCGAGCGCCAGGTGAGCGTGGGGCGCAGCACCTATGACCTGTCGCCGCTGTTCTTGGTGATGGCCACGCAAAACCCCATCGAGCAGGAAGGCACCTACCCCCTGCCCGAGGCCCAGCTGGACCGGTTCTTGATGCACGTCAAAATCGGCTTTCCGGACGCGGCCGTCGAACGGCGCATCCTGCAACAGGCCCGGGGCGAAGCCCTCAACGGTGAAACCAAGCCCGAGCGCCGGGTCAGCCAGCAGGCGATCTTCGCCGCGCGCAAGGAAATCCTCGGCCTGTACATGGCCGACGCCGTGGAGGAATACCTTGTCCAACTGGTGATGGCCACGCGCAACCCGGCCAAGTTCGACCCGGAGATGGCCGAGTGGATTGCCTATGGCGCCAGCCCCCGGGGCTCCATTGCCCTGGACCGCTGCGCACGGGCGCACGCGTGGCTGGCCGGGCGTGACTTCGTCAGCCCCGAAGATATCCAGGCGGTGCTGTTTGACGTGCTGCGCCACCGTATCATTCTGTCGTTTGAAGCAGAAGCGGCCGGCATCGACCAGGACCGCGTGGTCCAGCGCATTCTCGACGTCGTTGCCGTCGCTTGACGCCCATGAACGCCGGCGATGGGACGCGTATCACCCTCAGCGAATTGATCGAGGTGCGCCATCGCGTGCGGGAAGTGCAGCTGTTCTCCACCCCGAGCCAACGCAGCCCGTTGATCGGCCTGCACCACTCCAAACTGCGTGGGCGTGGCGTGGACTTCGACCAGGTGCGGGTGTACCAGGCGGGCGACGACGTGCGCACCATCGACTGGCGCGTGACCGCGCGCACCCAGGAGCCGCACACCAAGCTGTTTCATGAAGAGCGCGAACGGCCGATCTTCATCATGGTGGAGCAAAGCTGCCGACTGTTTTTTGGCTCCGGCAAGATGTTCAAGTCGGTGCTCGCGGCGCAAGCGGCGAGCCTGATCGGCTGGGCCGCGCTGGGCCATAACGACCGGGTCGGCGGGCTGGTGTTCGGCGACAGCGAGCACTACGAAATCAAACCCCGGCGCAGCAAGCAAAGCCTGCTGCAACTGCTCAACCGCCTGGTGCGGGTCAACCAGGGCCTGAACACCGAACGCCGCCCGGAAAGCGACGCCCTCGGCATGGCCCTGCGCCGAGGCCGTGAAGTGTTGCGCCCGGGCAGCCTGGTGATTGTGATCTGCGACGAACGGGCCTTGAGCGAAGGCGCTGAACAACAGCTGAGCCTACTCTCGCGTCATTGCGATCTGTTGCTGCTGCCGGTGTCCGACCCGCTGGACCACGCCCTGCCCGCTGCCGGGCTGCTGCGGTTTGCCGAGCGCGGCGCGCAGCTGGAACTGGACACGTTGAACGCCGACCTGCGCCAGGCCTACAAAGCCCAGGCCGAAGCCCGCAGCGCCCGCTGGGAGTTGCTCGCGCAAAAACTGCGGGTGTTGCTGATGCCACTGAGCACCCAAGGCGAGTTGGTGGAGCAACTGCGCGAATACCTCAACCCGCAACGCCCGGTTAAAAAACCATGAGCAGCCTGGATCAACTGCAACCGCTGATCAGCCCGCCCGGCGTAGGCTTCTGGCCGCCTGCGCCAGGCTGGTGGCTGTTGTTGCTGATCCTGCCGCTGATGGGCTGGGGCCTGTGGTGGCTGCGCCGCTTTTTGCCCGCCAAACGCGCGGTGGAACGCACCGAGCAACCCCTCGACCCGTTGCGCCTGGCGGCCCTGGCCGAACTGGCGCTGATGCCCCGCCCCTACGACGGCGCCCCGGCGGGCGCCTGGCTGCAACAACTCAACGGGTTGCTCAAGCGCCTGTGCCGCAACGACTACCCTTACAGCCAGAGCCACACCTTGAACGGCCGCAAATGGCTGGCGTTTCTCGACAACCGCTGCCCGGCCGCCGGCCTGACCCGCTGGATGGTGTTGGTCGAGGGCGCCTACAAGCCCGAATGCAAACTCGACGACAAGGCCATCGCGGGCCTGACGCAAGCCGTCGACACCTGGATTCGCAAACATGTTTGAGTTCGCCTGGCCGTGGATCTTCGCCCTGCTGCCGCTGCCGTGGGTCCTGCGCGGTGTGCTGCCCGTGGCCGACAGCGGCGAGCCTGCGCTCAAAGTCAGCTTTCTGGGCGACCTCGAAGGCCTCACCCGCCGCCGTGCGCGGGTGAACCTGCCGGGCTGGCGCCAGCAGGCACCGTTTGTGGTGCTGTGGCTGTTGCTGCTCACTGCCGCCGCCCGCCCCGAGTGGCTAGGCGAACCACTGCCGATTGCCGCCAGCGGGCGCGACTTGCTGGTGGCGGTGGACGTGTCCGGTTCCATGGACTTTCCCGACATGCAGTGGCAGGACGAAGACGTCAGCCGCTTGAGCCTGGTCAAGCACCTGCTCGGCGACTTCCTGGAAAGCCGCGAAGGCGACCGCGTCGGCCTGATCCTGTTTGGCAGCCAGGCCTATCTGCAAGCGCCGCTGACGTTTGACCGGCACACCGTGCGCACCTGGCTGGACGAAGCACGTATTGGCATTGCCGGTAAAAACACCGCCATCGGCGATGCCATCGGCCTGGCACTCAAGCGCCTGCGCCAGCGCCCGGCGCAAAGCCGCGTGCTGATCCTGGTGACGGACGGCGCCAACAACGCCGGTCAAATCGACCCGCTGACCGCCGCCCGGCTGGCCGCCGAAGAACACGTCAAAATCTACCCGATCGGCATCGGCGCCGACCCTGAGCAAACCGGCAGCCTGGGCATATTGGGGGTCAACCCGAGCCTGGACCTGGACGAGCCCGCCCTCAAAGCCATCGCCGAGGCCACCGGCGGGCGCTACTTCCGCGCCCGTGACGGCCATGAACTGCAAACGATCAAAGACACCCTCGACACGCTCGAGCCCGTGGCGCAACAACCCACCGAAGCCCGCCCGGCGCAGGCCTTGTACAGCGCGCCGTTGGCGCTGGCGTTGATTTTGAGCGTCTTGCTGGTGATCCAGGAACGCTGGCCGGACAACGCCCTGCAACGGCTGTTTGACAAGCTGTCGAGCAAACGGCACTTCCTGCACGCCAGCCCCGAATGGCGCCAGCGCCTCAAGCGCCTGCGTTTGCGGAGGCGCCGATGATCGCCCTGTGGCCTCACTGGTTCCGCCCCTGGTGGCTGTTGCTGTTGCCGCTGCTCGGCGTGCTGCTGTGGCAGTTGTGGCAGTTGTGGCACCGGCAAAAACGCGCCGGGCGCTGGCAGATGATCCTGCCGCCAGCCTTTCACGCCGCCCTGCTCAGCGGCGGCAATGGCCGCGACAGCAAAGCCCCGTGGGTGATGCTCGGCGCGGGCTGGTTGCTGGCGCTGCTGGCCTTGCTGGGCCCCAGTTGGGAACGGGTCGAGCAAACCAGCCAGAAACCGGCCGACCCGCTGGTGGTACTGCTGGAACTGACCCCGGAAATGCTCGCCACCGACAGCCCGCCCAACCGCCTGGAACAGGCGCGGCGCAAGCTGTTCGACTTGCTCCAGGCGCGCAGCAATGCGCAGACCGCCATCGTCGTCTACGCGGGCAGCGCACACACCCTGGTGCCGCTGTCGGATGACCTGGCCACCAGCCATAACCTGCTCGACGCCCTGCGCCCCTCGATCATGCCCGAGCCTGGCCACCGCGCCGACCTCGCCGTGGAAAAAGCCCTCACGCTGCTTAAACATGCGGGCCTTGGCCCGGGGCGGCTGCTGTTGATTGGCTCGTCGCTGTCCAAACAGGAGCGCCAGGGCATTCGCCTGCAACTGCAAGGCAACCCGGCCCCGCCCCTGTCGATCCTGGGCGTGGGCAGCCGTGAAGGCACCCCCGTCACCCAAGAGAACGGCGAGTTTCTCAAGGACGAACAAGGCGCCATCCTGGTGCCGCGCCTGGACAGCCCGACGCTCAAGGCGTTCGCCAGCGAGATGGGCGGCCACTTTCGCCCGGTCCGCCTGGACGACAAGGACCTGCGCAACCTCGGCCTGCTGGCCGGCCCGCAAAACCTGCGCAACGACGGCCAACTGCTGCACCTGGACAGCTGGGCCGACCAGGGTTACTGGCTGCTCTTGCCCCTGCTGTTGCTGGCCGCCTGCGCCGGGCGGCGGGGCTGGTTGTTCTGCCTGCCGCTGCTGTTGTTGAGTGCGCCGCAACCCAGCTATGCGTTTGAGCTCCAGGACCTGTGGCTGCGTCCCGACCAGCAAGGCCAGTACCTGCTCAAGAAAAAACGCCCCCTGGAAGCCGCCGAACATTTTCAGGACGCGCAATGGCAAGGCGTGGCGCTGTACCAGGCCGGTAACTACGCCGAGGCCGCCAAGCGCTTTGCCGAAAGCAACGACGCCTACGCCCACTACAATCGAGGCAATGCCCTGGCCAAGAGCGGTGAGCTGGACGCCGCGATCGATGCCTACGAACAAGCCCTGGAAGCCCAGCCAGACCTGCAACCGGCGTTGCAAAACAAAGCGCTGGTCGAACGCCTGCTACAGGAGCAAGCAGAGCAATCGGCACCCGCCCAGCCGCCGAAAAAGGAAGATGACGAAACCACCCAACCCGGCCAGACTGCGCAACCGGGCGCCAGCAACCCCAGCAACACCGGCGGTGAACAACCGCCCCAGGCGCAAGGCCAGGCCGGCACCCCCGACGCACCAGCCGGTGCCACGCAACAGGCAGGGGGCAATGAGGTGCCCGGTAGCGAACTGGGCGACGAGCACACCACCACCCCGCCGTTGCGCCCCGCCGGTGACAGCCTCGAGGGTGAGCAGCGCCAGGCGATGGAGCAATGGCTACGGCAGATCCCGGACAACCCCGGCGAGCTGCTGCGCCGCAAATTCTGGTACGAACAGCAACAACATCAGGACAAGACGCGATGAACCGCAGCACCGCCTTTGTGCTCACCCTTGCCCTGTGGGCCGGCCATGCCCAGGCCGCCAACCTGGTCGCCAGCGTCGACCGCAGCCGCATCAACGCCGGGGAAACGGTGGAGCTGACGGTGGAGTCCAACGACGTCACGCTGTTTGGCAAGCCGGACCTGACGCCCCTGGACGCCGTGTTTGAAGTCAGCGGCACCCGCCAGCTCAACCAGCTCACCACGCTGGGCGGCGACAATCACGCCAACACGCGCTGGATCATCACCCTGCTGCCGAGGCAGACCGGCACCGTGGTGATCCCGTCGCTGACCATCGGTGAGCTCACCACCCAGCCGATCACGTTGCAGGTGGTGGAAGCCGCCAACCAGGACAGCGACAACCAGCTGGCGCCGGTCTTCATCGAGGCCAACCTGGACCAGAACAGCGTCTACGTGCAGGCCCAGGCCCTGTTGACCGTGCGCGTCTACCATTCGGTGTCGCTGTACGACGACAGCAGCCTCACGCCGCTGCAAATGGCCGACGCCCGCGTCGAACAGGTCGGCGAGTCGCTGACCTACGAAAAAGTCATCAATGGCATCCGCCATGGCGTAATCGAAACCCGCTACGCGATCTACCCACAGCACAGCGGCACCCTGGCCCTGCCCTCACAGGTGTTCAGCGCCACGCTGGTAGAGCCGCGCCCGGCGCAGAACAACGCACCGCAAGGCTCAAAGCCCGGCAAGCTGGTCCATGTGAGCTCGCCCGAGCAGACGCTGACGGTCAAGGCCAAACCTGCGGTGTACCCCGCCGATGCGCCCTGGCTGCCGGCGCGCAACGTGACCCTGAGCGAAAACTGGAACCCTGAGCCTGCGCACGTGCAAGTGGGTGACTCACTGACCCACAGCCTGACCCTCAAGGCCGAAGGCCTGGCCAGTGCCCAATTGCCCGCGCTGCCCACCGCCGACATCAACGGCCTGCGCCGCTACCCGGACCAGCCGGTGCTGAGCAACCAGAACAGCGAGCGCGGCCTGATCGGCACCCGCGAGGACCGTGAAGCGCTGGTGCCCAACCGTGCCGGTGCCCTGGAACTGCCCGCGGTGGAGGCGGTGTGGTGGAACACTCACGAGGACCACCTGGAACGCACCACCCTGCCCGCCCGCACCCTGCAAGTGGCGATCAACCCGAGCCTGGTGGTGGACACACCGGCCAGCCCCACGGTGATCACCGCGCCCGACAACGACACCCTGTGGCTCTGGCAACTCGCCACGCTGCTACTGGCGTGCACCACGCTCCTGGGGTTTGGCTTGTGGTGGCGCGCCCGTTCGCAACCGGCGGTCTTGCGCGCCGCGCAAACCGGCCCCAGCCCACGCACCTTGCTGGACGACCTCAAGCGCGCCACCCAGGCCAACGACCCCCAGGCCACGCGCCAGGCCCTGGATGCCTGGGCCCGGCAACAGCCGCAAACGTTGGCCGACATGGCGGCGCGGTACGTGTCGTTGTCGGATGCGCTGGACGGGTTGAATGGCGCCCTTTACAGCGAAAGCGGGCAGTTCTGGCAGGGCGAAGACCTGTGGCGGGCGGTCAAGGCGATCCCGGTCGCGGAGCGCCAGCAGGACACAGCGGTCGACAGTACAAGCCTGCCGCCGCTGTACCCCAAATAACGCGCTAACAGCAGCGCGTCGTGCACTTCTTGCTGCTGTAGCGCGACGCTTGCCGCTCGCGGAAAAACGCCTCGTAACTCATCACCGGCTCATGCGGATGATGGGCGGCCATCAGCGCCACGTAGTTGTCGTAGTCCGGCACGCCGACCATCAGGCGGGCCGTGTCGCGAAGCACCTTGAAGCAGCGACTCAGTGGGTTGGACATGGGTAAACCTCTAGTGGGCCAAGGCGTTGAAGGGGGTTTCGTTGTCGCTACGGGTCGGCTTGACCCACGCCTGACGCCCTACGCGGAACGCGTAGAACAGCACACTCAACACCACGGCCAGGAAGAATGCAGTCAGCGTCGCGTTGAGGTAGGCGTTGAAGATCACGTTTTGCATCTGGCCGATGTCCTTGGCCGGGGCCAGCACCTGGCCCGCCGCCAGTGCGTCGCGGTACTTGTGGGCCAGCGCCAGGAAACCCACGGCCGGGTTGGCGTCGAACAGTTTGATCAGGCTGGCCCAGGTGGTGCAGACCACCAGCCACGCGGCCGGAAACAAAGTGACCCACACGTAGCGCTGGCGCTTCATTTTGATCAACACCACGGTGGCCAACAGCAAGGCGATCCCGGCGAGCATCTGGTTGGAAATACCAAACAGCGGCCACAGGGTATTAACCCCGCCCAGCGGGTCAATCACGCCCTGGTACAACAAATACCCCCACATGGCCACGCAGCCAGCGGTGCCGATCAACGTGGCGATCCACGAGTCGGTGCGCTTGAGCGACGGCGCAAACGAGCCCAGCAAGTCCTGCAACATGAAGCGCCCGGCGCGGGTGCCCGCGTCCACGGCGGTCAGGATGAATAGCGCTTCAAACAAGATTGCAAAGTGATACCAGAAAGCCATGGTGTCTTTGCCCGGCAGCACCGTGTGCAGGATCTGCGCGATGCCCACCGCCAGGGTCGGCGCGCCGCCCGCACGGGCCAGTACGGTGTTTTCACCGATGTCATGGGCCACGCTCTGCAATGCCTGCGGGGTGATGACAAACCCCCAGCTGCTGACCGTATGGGCCACGGTGGCCAGGTCACCGCCGACAATCGCCGCCGGGCTGTTCATCGCAAAATACACACCCGGCTCGATCACCGAGGCGGCGACAATCGCCATCACCGCCACCATTGATTCCACCAGCATCGCGCCGTAGCCGATAAAACGCGCGTTCACCTCGTTATCGAGCATTTTCGGGGTAGTCCCCGAGGCAATCAGCGCATGGAAACCCGACACCGCACCGCAGGCAATGGTGATAAACAGGAACGGAAACAGCGCGCCCTTCCACACCGGACCTGTGCCGTCGGTGAACTGGGTAAACGCGGGCATCTTGAGCTCGGGCAGGGTCAGCAAAATGCCGATGGCCAGGGCGACGATGGTGCCGATCTTGAGAAACGTCGACAGGTAATCCCGCGGTGCCAGGATTAGCCAGATCGGCGTCACGGCCGCGACAAACCCATAGCCGATCAGCATCCAGGTGATCTGCGTGCCGGTGAAGGTAAACACCTTGGCCCAATAGGCGTCGGCGGCAATCTGCCCGCCCAGCCAGATCGACCCCAGCAGCAACACCACGCCGATCACCGACACCTCACCGATGCGGCCGGGGCGGATATAGCGCATGTACACGCCCATAAACATCGCGATGGGGATGGTCGCCATCACGGTGAACATGCCCCAGGGGCTTTCCGCCAGGGCCTTGACCACGATCAGCGACAGCACCGCCAGGATGATCACCATGATCATGTAGCAGCCCAGCAAGGCAATGGTGCCGGGCACGCGGCCCATTTCCTCGCGCACCATTTCGCCCAGGGACGCGGCGTTGCGGCGCATGGAGAGGAACAACACCATAAAGTCCTGCACCGCCCCAGCGAGCACCACGCCCACCATCAGCCACAAAATGCCCGGCAGGTAGCCCATTTGTGTCGCCAGCACCGGCCCGACCAGCGGCCCGGCCCCGGCAATGGCGGCGAAGTGGTGACCAAACAGCACGTTTTTGTGGGTTGGCACAAAGTCCAGCCCGTCGTTGTTGCGCACCGCAGGCGTGGGCCGGTTGGGGTCCAGTTGCATGACCCGGTTGGCGATGAACAGGCTGTAATAGCGATACGCAACCAGGTAAATCGCCACACTGGCGACCACCAGCCACAAGGCATTGACGGCTTCGCCACGCCGCAGGGCGATCACGCCCAGCGCAAAGGCACCCAGCGCCGCCAGGGCGAACCAGCCGACATGTCGGGTAAGTCGGGACATGAAGAGTCTCCAGCCAACGGGCAGCCGTCGGCAGTATTTGTTGTTGTAGGGGAATGCTGCGGGTGTATCACATCGCGTTTATGTATCTGCAATGTGTCGTGCCAGAGGGGGTTTGTATCGCTGTGTAGGCCCGGGCGGCCTGACGCGTATTAACGGTGGGAACGGGCATGTGCGCTCCCACACAGGTAAACTCTGTTTCTTTTTAACCGCGGTGTTCACTTGCGGCGGCCATTCACTTTACGTTTTCACGGAGTTTGCCTTGCGTCTGTTTCACACCTCCGACTGGCACCTTGGGCAAAACCTGCACGGCCAGGATCGCGACTTCGAGCACACCTGTTTTCTGGAGTGGCTGCTGGGCCAACTCAAGGCCCACCGCCCGGATGCGCTGCTGATCGCGGGCGATATCTTCGACACGGTCAACCCGCCGCTCAAGGCCCAGGAGCGGCTCTACGACTTCATCATCAGTGCCCATGAGCAAAACCCCGGGCTGACGGTGGTGATGATCGCCGGCAACCACGATTCGGGCTCGCGCATTGAACTGCCAGCGCCGCTGATGCGCCGCCTGCGCACCCACGCCCTGGGCCGGGTGTTGTGGCTGGACGACGGCCAGCTCGACGCCGAACGCCTGTTGATCCCCCTGCCCGGCGCCGACGGCAAAGTGGCAGCCTGGTGCCTGGCGCTGCCGTTTTTGCGCCCGGCAGAAGTCACCGGCGCGCAGTTGGGTGACGACTACCTGCGCGGCATCGGCCAGGTGCATGGGTGGCTGATCGCCGCCGCCAACGCCAGGCGCCAGCCCGGCCAGGCGCTGGTCGCCATCAGCCACGCGCACATGGCGGGTGGGTCGGTGTCGCAGGACTCCGAACGCAGCCTGATCATCGGTAATGCCGAGGCGCTGCCGGCCAGCTTGTTCGACGAGAGCGTCAGCTACGTCGCGCTGGGGCATTTGCACAAGCCGCAGAAGGTGAATGGCGAAGAACGTATCCGCTACTGCGGCTCGCCCATTCCATTGTCATTCTCCGAAATCGGCTACAAGCATCAGATCCTCGACATACAACTGAGCGGCGAAACCCTGGTGAGCGTCGAAGCCCGGCCAATCCCCCGCTCCGTTCACCTGCAACGGCTGGAGGCCGCGCCGCTGGCCGATATTCTCAAGCAGCTGGCCGACCTGCCAGACATCGACCTGCTGGCCGACACCCAGCGCCAACCCTGGCTGGAAGTGCGGGTACGCCTTGACGAGCCGCAGCCCGACTTGCGCCAGCAAGTGGAAAACGCCCTGCTGGGCAAGGCCGTGCGCCTGGTGCGCATCGCCGCCGAATACGCTGGCAACGGCGCCCGCGACGGCGGCGATGATGAACGCCTGATCGAACTCGACCAGCTCACGCCGCTGGAGCTGTTCAGCCGTGCCTGGCAGGAAAACTACGGCACCGATGTGGACGAACACACCTTGAACGATTTCGCCATCTTGCTTCAGGAAGTGCAGCAGGAGGATGAGCCGGTATGAAGATTCTCGCCATTCGCCTGAAAAACCTCGCGTCCCTGGCCGGGCCGTTTGAAATCGACTTCACCGCCGAGCCCCTGGCCAGCGCCGGGTTATTTGCGATTACCGGGCCGACTGGCGCGGGTAAAAGCACATTGCTGGATGCGTTGTGTCTGGCGCTATTTGGCGCCGTCCCCCGGCTGGGCGATACCGGGCAGGCGAAAATGCCGGATGCCGACAGCGATATTTCCATCGGCGATCCCCGCACCTTGCTGCGGCGTGGCACCGGCGGCGGCTATGCCGAAGTGGATTTTGTCGGCGTCAGCGGCCGCCGTTATCGTGCGCGCTGGGAAGCCAATCGTGCTCGGGACAAGGCCAACGGCAAGCTGCAAAGCAGCCGACAAAGCCTGATCGACCTGGACAGCGAGCAACTGCTGGCCAGCCAGAAAACCGAATACAAAGCCCAGCTGGAACTGGCCCTGGGCCTGAACTTTGAACAGTTCACCCGCGCGGTGCTGCTGGCCCAGAGCGAGTTCAGTGCCTTCCTCAAGGCCAATGACAACGAGCGCAGCGAACTGCTGGAAAAACTCACCGACACCGCGCTCTACACCCAACTGGGACGCCGCGCCTTCGACAAGGCCAAAGACGCGCGCGAAGCCCACAAGCAATTGCAGGACCAGGCCAGCGGCGTAACGCCGATGGCGCCCGAAGAGCGCGCCGAGCTGGACCGGCAACTGGCCGACGCCCAACAGCACCTCAAGACCGGGCAGGCGCAGCTCAAGCAACTGGAGCTGCAACACACCTGGCTCAAAGAACTGCGCGAATGGCAGGAGCGCCTGCAAGATACACGCGAACAACTGCAACAGGCTGAACACGACTGGAACGCCCAAGCCCCGCAAAGGCTGGATTTGAGCCGACTGGAGCACCTTGCCCCCCAACGTCACCAGTTTGCGCGCCAGGCAGAACTGGGCACCCAGTTGCAGCCGTTGTCCGCTCAGATCCACGCGCACCTTGAGCAACAGGCCGCCCTGCTGGCCCAGCAAGCCCAATTGCAACAGCAGCAAGTCGACGCGCACGCCGCGTTGGCGCAGGCCCGGCAGCAGCACGCCGAAGCCGGGCCCTTGCTGCGCGAAGCCTTTGACGCCCAAAGCACCCTGGCCCACCTGACCCGCGAAGTGCACAAGCGCGACGCGGAAAAACAACACAGCGAAACGGCCTGCGCCGAAGGCCAGGCCGCCTTGACCGCCCTGCTCGACAGGCAAGCCCAGGTCACCGAACGCTTGCAGCGCCTGGCCACCGAACTTGAGCACAGCGCCGCCCTTGCCCCATTGAGCGAGGCCTGGACCGCTTACCGCGACCGCCTGCAACAGCTGATGCTGATCGGCAATCGCCTCAACAAGGGCCAGGGCGAACTGCCGCAGTTGGAGCAACGCGCCACCCAGCTCAACGAGCAATGGACCGCGCAACGCAACGCGCTGGAGCTGCTTTACCAGGAAGCGGGCGCCGAACCGCACGCGGTGGCGGAGCAAATCCAGCTGCTGGGCGGCTTGCTACAGGACAATCGCAAACAGCAGCGAGCCTTCGAGGACCTGACGCGGCTGTGGGACAGCCATCTGCAATGGGAGAACCAGGGCCAGGTCCTGGCCCAAAAGCTCAGCGCCGTGCAGCAGCAGCGTGAAGACCTGATCACATCGGGCCAGCAGACCAAAGCCGAGCTGACCCGCGCCGAACAAACGCTGACCGTCACCAAGCAGTTGCTGGATCGCCAACGCTTGAGCCGCAGTGAAAGCATCGAAGAGCTGCGCGCCAAGCTCCAGGACGATCAACCGTGCCCGGTGTGCGGCAGCCACGAGCACCCGTACCATCAAACCGACGCCCTGCTGCAAAGCCTTGGGAAAAACGATGAGCAAGAGCAAGCAGCGGCCCAAAGCGCCGTGGACAGCCTCAACAAGACGCTCATCGAACTGCGCGGCGACCTGGGCGGCGTCAACGCGCAGATCAAGGAGTTCCTGAGCCAGCAAGCACAGCTGACCGCGCAACTGAGCACGTCGCAATCCGCCCTGGAAAGCCATGCGCTGTCTGCTTCGTTGCTCAACCATGACCCGCAAAAGCGCAGTGCCTGGCTGGCCCAACAACTTAGCCAGCTCACCCAAAGCATCGCCCAGGACGAACAGCGTCAGGGCGCCCTGCTCAACCTGCAACAAAACGCCGGGCGCCTGCAGCAGCAACTGCAAGCCGCCCAGGACGCCAGCCAGCAGGCACGCCAGCAGTTGATCGACCAACAGCGCGAACTGGCCAACGACCGCGAACGCCTGGACGACGAACTCAACGCGTTAGCCAGCCTGCTGCCGGCCGACACCCTGGAGAGCCTGCGCAGCGACCCGTCCAACACCTTCCTGCAGCTCGACCAGCAGGTGAGCCAGCGCCTGGAACAGCTCGATCACCAGCGCGAAGAGCGCGAAGAACAGCAGCAACGCCAACAGGCCATCAGCCAGGAGCAGACGCACCAACAGCATCGCCAGCAACAGCTGGAGGCATTGCAACAACAATGCGGCGAGCTGACCGCGCAACAGCAGGCGGCCCAAGGCACACTTACCGCATTGCTGGGCGAACACGCCACTGCCGAGCACTGGCAACAACAACTCGACCAGGCCGTGGAGCAGGCGCGCCTCAGCGAAACCGAGGCCACCGCACTGTTACAAACAATGCACGGCGAGCTGATTGAACGTGCGGCCGACCTCAAGGCCCAGCAGGAACGCCAGCACGCGCTGCACACCGAACAACAGGCCCTCGACGCGCGCCTGGCTGAATGGCACGCGCAACACCCGGAACTCGATGATGCGGGCCTGGCGCGGTTGCTGGCGTTTGACGAGGCGCACATCACCGAGCTGCGCCAGCAGGTGCAACAGCGTGAAAAGTCCATCGAACAAGCCAAGGTGTTGTTGCAGGAGCGCGAACAACGGCTCCAGGAGCACGCGGCGCAGCACAACGGCAACCTCGACGCCGAGCAACTGGACCACGCCCTTGCCGCCCTCAACAGCGAGCTGGCCAGTAGCGACCAACGCTGCGCCGAACTGCGCGCGCGTCAATCCGAAGACCAGCGTCGCCAGGACGCCAATCAGGCGCTGGCAGAGCAGATCGCCAGCGCCTATGACGAATGGCAACGCTGGGGGCGGCTCAACGCGTTGATTGGCTCGGCCAGTGGCGACACGTTCCGCAAGATCGCCCAGGCCTACAACCTTGACCTGCTGGTGCACCACGCCAACGCGCAACTGCGCCAACTGGTCCGCCGCTATCGCCTCAAACGCGGCGGCAGCATGCTCGGCCTGCTGGTATTGGACACCGAAATGGGCGACGAACTGCGCTCGGTGCACTCGTTGTCGGGCGGCGAGACGTTTCTGGTGTCGCTGGCACTGGCCTTGGGGCTGGCGTCGATGGCGTCCAGCACGCTGAAAATCGAGTCGCTGTTTATCGACGAAGGCTTCGGCAGCCTCGACCCCGAGTCCCTGCAATTGGCCATGGATGCGCTGGACGGCTTGCAGGCCCAAGGCCGCAAGGTCGCGGTGATTTCCCACGTGCAGGAAATGCACGAGCGGATCCCGGTGCAGATTCAGGTCAAGCGCCAGGGCAACGGGTTGAGCACCCTGGAGGTCAAGTGAACGAGGCGCTGCTGTACTCGTTCCGCCGCTGCCCGTACGCCATGCGTGCGCGGTTGGCGCTGCGTTATGCGCAGGTGCCGGTACGGATTGTCGAGGTGAGCCTCAAGGCCAAACCGCAAGAAATGCTCGCCCTGTCGCCCAAAGGCACGGTGCCGGTGTTGAGTGTGCAAGGCCGGGTGATTGATGAAAGCCTGGCGATCATGCAATGGGCACTGGCGCACAACGACCCGCAGGACTGGTTGCTGCAGGCAGACCCGGCGGCGCAGCGCCTGATGGCGGCCTTGATTGACGAAAACGACCAACGCTTCAAGGTGCAGCTCGATCGCTACAAATACGCCGAACGCCACCCGCAACACCCCATGGAGGTGTACCGGGCTGGCGGGGAAGTGTTTTTGCAACAGCTGGAGGAACTGCTCACGGGGCGCGATTATTTGCTGGCTGATCACCCAAGTCTTGCGGATATGGCGCTGGCACCCTTCGTTCGACAGTTTGCCCATGTGGATCGGGCGTGGTTTGCGGGCACGCCCTATCGACGGGTGCAGGCGTGGTTGCAGGACTTTTTGGCGTCGCCGTTGTTTGTCGCGGTAATGGCAAAGGAACAGGCGCCCTGACTGCATCACGCCCGCCTTTTTTCTAGCCGATTGAGTCGATATCCACATCATGCGGCGCACCCACCACGTGCCCTCCGATGATGGCGGCGATGGCCTGATCGTTGTCGACAAGCTCGGGCGGCGCTGTGGCCAATGGTTCCTCGGTGGTATTGAGCGCGTGTGCCTTCCAGTGGGCCAGGTCTTGTGGAGTGGGCGATGCGTTGCCGTACACGTCCGTTTCGCGGGCTGTGGTTGAGCGCAATGTGAGCAGCCGCTCTCGTGCGGTTTGAACCTTGCCGACCTCCGCTCGGAGCGCGTCGTAGGCTTTTTCATGGGCCTTGCGGTAAGCATCCGGGCGCGCCT
>NZ_JBSVWN010000077.1:0-19670 GCF_054071325.1 Pseudomonas sp. SDO5215_S409
ATCGCCGATGGTAGTGTGGGGTTTCCCCATGTGAGAGTAGGTCATCGTCAAGATTCAATTCCGAAACCCCTGTTTGCTAACGCAAACAGGGGTTTTGTCGTTTAGGGCGCCTCAATCGTCGACGGTAGCCTGGCAGCGACCGTTGGTCAGTTTCGTGCGCCAAAAGCAGACGCCCCTCACAAATTTCTAAAATTTCTCCGCTAATGGCCGACAGCCTGACGAGCTTTGCGTGCACCGAAATAGAGCAGTCAACGTACCTGCCTCTACCGTTACATGGAATGTTGCATCCGGCACGCTCACCCCCTTTGGCAAAAGAAGTCGATGAAATGAATCTCAAGTTCAGCCATAAAATTCTGTTGGCCGCGTCAGGCGTCGTGGTTCTGGCCTTCGCGTTGTTCACGCTTTACAACGATTACCTGCAGCGCAACACCCTCACACAAAACCTGGAGTCATCCATCGAGCAGTCCGGTGACCTCACCGCCAGCAGCGTGCAGAACTGGCTCAGCGGCCGGGTACTGGTGCTCGAAAGCCTGGCGCAAAATGTGGCCCATCAAGGCCGCGCCGCCGACCTGGCTGGGCTGGTCGATCAGCCCGCGTTTACCTCCAACTTCCAGTTCACCTATGTCGGCTCAACAAACGGCGTATTCACCCAACGACCCGATGCAAAAATGCCCGACGGCTATGACCCGCGTCAGCGCCCCTGGTACAAACAAGCCGTCGCCGCCGACAAGACCACACTCACCCCGCCTTACATGGCCGCGGTGGGTGGCCAGATCGTGACCATCGCCCTGCCCGTCAAGAAAAACGGCGAACTGCTCGGTGTGGTGGGCGGTGACCTGAGCCTGCAAAGCCTGGTGAAGATCATCAACTCGGTCGATTTCGGCGGCGTTGGCCATGCGTTCCTGGTCAGCGGAGACGGCCAGGTGATCGTCAGCCCGGACCAGGATCAGGTGATGAAAAACCTCAAGGACATCTACCCAGGCACCGCGCTGCGCATCGAGAAGGTCAGCCAGCACGTCGTTCTCAATGGTCAGGACCGCATCTTGTCGTTCACCCCGATCAACGGTTTACCGGGTGCTGACTGGTACATCGGCCTGTCGATCGACCAGGAAAAAGCCTACGCACCCCTGAGCGCTTTCCGCACCTCTGCACTCATCGCCATGTTTGTCGCCGTGGCCGTGATTGCCGTGCTCTTGAGCCTGCTGATCCAAGTGTTGATGCGCCCCCTCACCACCATGGGCCGAGCCATGCAGGACATCGCGCAAGGCGAAGGCGACCTGACCCGCCGCCTGACGGTGCAAAGCAAGGATGAATTCGGTGAGCTGGGCAGCGCTTTCAACCAGTTCGTGGAGCGTATTCATGCATCGATTGCCGAAGTGTCCTCGGCGACCCGTCAGGTGCATGACCTGTCCCAACGCGTGATGAGCTCCTCCAATGCCTCGATCACAGGTTCCGACGAACAAAGCGCGCGCACCAACAGCGTGGCCGCCGCCATCAACGAGCTGGGGGCTGCCACCCAAGAGATCGCCCGTAACGCCGCTGACGCCTCTCAGCACGCCAGTGGTGCCAGCGGGCAGGCGGACGAGGGCCGCAAAGTGGTGGAACACACCATCCTTGCCCTGTCGGACCTTTCACAAAAAATCAGCCAGTCCTGTGCCCAGATCGAAACCCTGAACGCCAGCACCGACAACATTGGCCACATCCTCGACGTGATCAAAGGCATCTCCCAGCAAACCAACCTGCTGGCCCTCAACGCCGCCATTGAAGCGGCCCGTGCCGGTGAAGCCGGGCGCGGGTTTGCGGTGGTGGCCGACGAGGTACGCAACCTGGCTCACCGCACCCAGGAGTCGGCAGAAGAGATCCACAAAATGATCACGTCGCTGCAGATCGGCTCGCGCGAGGCCGTGGCCACGATGAACGCCAGCCAGCTCTCCAGCGAAGAAAGTGTCGAGGTCGCCAACCAGGCCGGTGAACGCCTGGGCAGCGTGACCCAGCGCATCGTCGAGATCGACGGCATGACCCAGTCGGTAGCGGCCGCCACCGAAGAACAGACGGCCGTCGTTGAAACCCTCAATGTCGACATCAACCAGATCAACCTGCTGAATCAGCAGGGCGTGGCCAACCTCAACGAAACGTTGAAAGACTGCGGTGCGCTGTCCCAACAAGCCAACCGTTTAAAGCAGTTGGTCGACAGCTTCAAGATCTGATCAGGCTTCAAAGACCGCCGGCACAAGTCGAAGGCGCACGTTCTCCAGTGCGTCATCGGCAAACCCCTGCACAAATTGCTCAAACCCCTGCGCATCCTCCCCGACAGGCTCGGCGATGATGCGCCACGTCACCCGTGAGCGGTCAGGCCCCAGCGGCTCCACCTGCATCGCCGCCCATAACCGGGCAATGCCCAGCGTGGTATAGATCAACGTCCAGGTCATCTGCAGGGTGTGTTCATCGCGGCTGTTCAGCTGTTCCACCACAAGGTGGCCATCGCGGAAAAACTTGGTGCGCAAGGCGCCTACACCTGCGCCAGTCATTTCGATGTGCGAGAGGGCAGGAATGAACGCATCAAACCCTGCGAAATGCCCTACTAACGCCCACGCCCGACGAGCCCCGGCGGCCACCACCACCGAGGCCACCACCGGTTTTGCGACGGGATTGCGGATTAACGTATCGGGTTTCATAAAGTCTCCTTGAGGACGGCCCCGTTCACAAAAAACCGATGGCCATGAGGTACTCGCACCCCAGGCGCAACAGCGCGGGGTCCTTTTGTGGGTAATGCGCGCCCATGTGTTCAAGGCCGCGCCGTGCGTTGTCGTGGCGAATCAGCGAGGTGTCGCCGATGTCTTCGCCAACGCCGTCTAGGTAAAACCCCAGCACGCCGAACAACGCGTTGTGGCGGTCTACCCGATGCAGGTGCGTCTGCCATTGAGCAACGCTCACCCACTCAAAGGCATGACCTGCGCGGCGAAACGCCTCGACGTAACCTTCCCAGCTCAGCGGCTGCGGGTTATGCAGGTTGAACACGTGCTGCCCGGCGCGGTAGTGGGTGCAGTGGAAGGCAATGAAACGGGCGAGAAAGTCCACCGGCATCAAGTCAAAGTTGAGTGACAGGCGCGGCACCACCTGCAACTGCAACGAGCCCTTGATCATCAGCATCAGGCGATTTTTCTGAGGCTCACAGACGCCGTTTCGGCTGTTGAAACTGATATTTCCCGGGCGATGGATATTCACCCAACTGCCGTGCTGCACCGCACGCCCCAGCAGGCGTTCGGCCACCCATTTAGACAAGTTGTAGCCGTTTTGCAGGTAGAGCGGCGGCGTCGGGGCGGCGGGGGCTTCCAGCACCTGGCCGCAAGCGTCGCGTGTGCTGGCGGCCGACAAGGTCGAGATGAAATTGAACACCTTCTTGCGCCGCGTTTCGCACAGCTGCAAACACGCATGGATCGGCTCGACGTTGTCCGCCGCCAAGGTGGCGTAATCCAGCACATGGTTGACGTGAGCGGCGTTGTGCACCAACACACCAAACCCCTCAGCCAGCCGTTCATACACCGCATCGGCCAAACCCAAGCGCGGCTGGCGCAGGTCCGCGGCATAGACGCGCACCCGGCTCATGTCCAGATGCTCCAGGCGGTACGCGCTCAGCGCTGCAGCAAAGCGCGCCGCGGCGGGTTGCCCGGGCTGGTCACGCACCAGGCACGCCACTTCCTGTGCGCCACCGGCCAGCAAAGCCTCCACCAAATGCACGCCGACAAAACTGTTGGCGCCCGTCACGATCACCTTACGCCGGTCGCCCGCCTGGTCGGGCGGCAGCACCTCTAACTTAACCTCGCGCAGCGCATCGCGAGCGGCCTGGCCGTTCGGCGCGGCGGCGGGTGCGGTATCGCCCAGCAGGGCGGCCAGCGTGCGCACGGTAGGCGCTTCAAAAAAGCGATTGAGGGCAAGGCTGCGACCGAATTGCTCGTGAATGCGCAACAGCAGGCTCGATAACAAAATGGAGTGGCCGCCGAGGTTGAAGAAGCTGTCATCGATGGACAACTGCGCCACCGGCACCTCCAGCAACGTGCTCCACAGCGCCAGCAGCTGCGCCTGCACCGGCGTTTGGGGCCGCTGCGCCGCCGGGCACGGTGGGGGCTGAACGGGCAAGGCCAGCAAGGCCGCACGGTCGATCTTGCCGCTGCGGGCGAGCGGCAGGTCGAGCAACTCCGTGTAGACGCTGGGCTGCAGGTAGTCCGGCAAGGCCTGCCGGGTGTGTTGGGTGAGCAGCGCCAGGCTCGCCTGGGGCTCGGGATGGGCGACAAAGGCCAGGACGCGCCGCTGCGGGTCGATCACCACCGCCACTTGCCTAAACAACCGGCTGCGCTGCAGGCAATGCTCGATCTCCTGCGGCTCCACGCGAAACCCCCGAATCTTCACCTGCCGGTCCCGGCGCCCGGCCAGCTCGATGCCGTCGGTTGTCCACTTCGCCAGATCGCCGCTGCGGTAGGCCCGCACCGTCTCGCCAGCGGGCAGCGCCAGTTCTACGTAATATCGCGCGGTGTGCTGCGCCAGGTTGATATACCCCAGCCCGACGCCCGGGCCCACCAGGTACAGTTCGCCCACCACACCGTTCTCTACGGGCTGCAAGGCCTCATCGAGGATCAGCACCTGGCTGTTGGCGATGGGCGTGCCCACGTTGTGATTGTGGTCTGTGGCCTGCCAGGTTTTGCAGGTGACCAGCACGGTGGCCTCGGTGGGCCCATAGAGGTTGTGCAAGCGGCACTGCCCGGCAAGGCGCCTGATGACGTGGGGTTCGCACGCCTCGCCGCCGGTCAGCACATGGGTGAGGCTCAGCGGTTGATCCGGCGGCAGGATGCTCAACAGCGCCGGGGGCAAAAAACCGTGACTCACGCGCTGCTCGCGCAGCAGGTCCAGCAGCTGCTGCGGGTCGCGCCGCTGCGCCTGGCTGGGCACGATCAACGCGGCCCCGGCGATCAGTGTGGGGAAGAGGTCGATCAGTGCCGAGTCAAAACTCAGTGGCGAAAATTGCAGCACACGGCTGCGTTCGTCCAATGCCACATGGGCGCCGAGCCAGCCGCAAAAATGGGCCAGGTTGTGCTGGCTGAGCAGCACGCCCTTGGGCTGGCCGGTGGTGCCGGACGTGTGCAACGCCATACACGGAGCGTTTGGAGATGGACGCACGCGCATCAGCGGTTGATCGCCGACGGGCAGCGGGGCGATGGCGCTGATATCCAGTGTGGCGATGTGGTCACGCAAGGGGTGGCGGCCATCATCGAGCAACAGCGTGACGCCGGCATTTTCCAGCATGACGCGCTGGCGTTCGGCGGGGTGCCCTGGTTCCAGCGGCAGGTACACCGCGCCGCAGCCCAGCACCGCCAGAATGCCGGCATACAGCGCCAGCGACTTGTCCAGGCACACCGCGACGACTGGCGCAGTGGCCCCCGCCAACAGCGGTGCCAGGTGCTGCTGGACCGCCAGGCTTTGCTCATGCAGTTGACGGTAACTGTGCACCTGACCAGCCAGATTCAACGCCGGGCGTTCGGCAAACACCTTCACGCTGTGTTGCAGCCGCTCGATCATCGGCACCCGGGCGTATTCCAGCAGGGCCGGGTCGGCGGTGCGGTTATGTCGATGCTGGTACGCCAGAGGCTCAAGCGCGTGCAGGCCGTATTCGGGATCGGCATTGGCCACCGCGCGTGCCGAAAAATACCCGGCGTCCCGCGCGAAACCACTGACATGCAACTGCACCCATTCCACCAAACTATTCAGCGCCTGCCGACGCAAGCGCTGGCCATTGCCACAGGGCTGGGGGGCAATGTCCAGGGTGGCGAAGAGGTGCCCGGTGTAAGCGCGCAGTTGCAAGCGCGGCAGCCCGGTGTCATCCGGCGGCCCGACAGCCACGCGTATACGCAGCAACACAGCCGGCCCTGTCGGCGGCTCCAGGCTCGCGTCATCTATCAACAGCTCGGCGCCTGCGCCATCCTCCGTCAACACATGCCCGCAGGGGGCCAGTGCCTGCCTCACGTCATCCAGCGCCCGGCTGTGACCCACCAGCGCAATCGTCAAGCGCTTCATGAGTGAGCCTGCGGCGTGGGCAAAAACCCGGCCAGCGCCTGGCTGACGCTGGGCGTCTGCAACAGCCCGCTGTGTTGCAAAAAGCTCAGGATATTGCCCAGCAACGGGTGCTGGCCGGTGATCGGAAAGTCCATGGCCTGCACCTGCGCACGCAGTGCCTGGCGGATGTGCGTACTCACGTCCAAGTGGTCGATCAGGTGCAGGTCAAAGTTTTTTTGCAGCGCGTGGGTCAGGTAGTGGCGCAGGAACACCGGCAGGATCTGCGCGATGCACGCGCGGTCTTCCTCGTTTGCGCTGTGCCAGTAAATCCGTACCAGGTGTGTCCAGAACGTGGCGTGACGGCCCTCGTCGAGCAAGTGATCGGCCATCAGCCCCCGCACCGAGGCCTTGACGCTGTCGTCCTTGGCAAACGCGGCCACCTCGCGGGTCACGGTGTTTTCGGCAATGGCCACGGCGATCAACTCCACAGCGTCGCGCAGGTGCTCGGGGGCCAGGGCCAGCGCGGTGGGCAGGGCGTGGCTCAATTCGATCTGCCCCGGCAGCGCCAGCGGCGCGATGCCGGTGGTGGCCCAGGCCTGCTGCATGAAGTCCAGGGCCACCAGGGCGTGGTAGTCCTCGTCCACCACCACGGTCATCGCGTCGTAGCGGCAGGCGGGCGGGAAGGGCACCGCAAAACGGTTATTGGCGATGCGGCGGGCGGTGTGCACGACGATTTCGGTTTCAAAGATCACCACGTCGTTGAGGAACTTGTAAAAGGTCTGTAACAACACCAGATCGCGCCATTGCGCGCAGTGCTCGATAAACGGTGCGCTGAGCACAAGCGGTTGGCGGCTCAGCGGGTAGATCAGTTTTTCGTCGTGCTCCAGCCATCGACGTGGGCGGGTGCGGATTGTCGCGCGGCGTTCCCAGTCGTCGGCCAGCGAGCGGTAGTCGGCAGGGTTCATGCGCAGGCCTCCGGTTGGCGCTGGCGCAGGGCGTCCCACAGGGTCAGCCGGCTCTGCACGGCGGCCAGGGCGGCGAGGGCGGCTTGCTGCTCGCGGGCCGGGTCCGCCCGGGTCAGGCGTTGCAGCAAGTGTTCGGCCGCGGGGCCGTGGTCCTGGGCGTCCACTTCAATGTGGCGCACCAGGTAGCCGCGCAGGGTCGGCGCCTGGTGATGAATCAACGGGCAATCGTCGAGAATGCGTTGGAACATCGCCGGGATAACACTTTCGCGCCCGTGCAGAAAAGCGGCGGCCACACAGTGTGTCGGTGCGTTCAACGCCACGTGCAGCGTGGCGCTGACAAAACGGGCCACGGCCGGGTGCACGTGCACCTGGGCCAGGGCCGCCTGCGCCTCGACGCCCTGGCGTTGCAGCGCGATAAACGTGTCGATGGCCGTGGTGTCGGCGCCCACTTCACGCATCGCCTCCACATACAGCTCAAAGTGGCTGCAATGGCCGTGGCGCGGGTGCGCGTCCGACTCTTCGCCCAGCACGATTTCGTTGATCAGGCGCGCGGCCTGCGGGTCCACCGGTGGCAGCCAGGGCAGGCGAGTGCCGGTAAGGTCGCGTTGCAGGCGTTTGGTCAGGGTCATGAAGTCCCAGACGGCAAACACATGGTTTTGCATAAAGTGTTGCAATTGAGTGGCGGTGTTTATTTCCAAAAAGAGCGGGTGATGATGCAGCTGCTGCTTTTTTTGATTAAGCAAAAGGGCGTGTTGTCGCATAGTGAATGCCTATAAGTTGAAGTGTCTTCCCTGATAAACACGAAGTGCTTAAACATCACTGAACAATGGCGGACGACCGCGGTGTGAATACCTCGGTGACGCCTGCGCGCACGGACGGCGCGCCAGAGTTGAATTGAAAAGAGACGCTGTCGATTGGAAGAGTTGAAGTGTTGGCAAAGCGTGCGTGAAGTTACATCTGGCCACTTATGGTTTTATACGGTTGGCCGGTATATCAATAAATAGGGGTTTGTTACCTCGTTATATGTAAGAAGTTTCTTTTATTCCGGTAGTTCTAATACTGCTGCGCGAGTGGCTCAGGCGAGTGTCGTTGTAAACACGCCTCTGTTGAAAAGCCCGGTACGGGGCTCCATGGCCAAACGGGTTGCGCAGCGCTTTGTGGTCGCAGGGGCGGGGGCGGTTCCCTGGAAAATCTACATCGGGCTTTTTTCTTCAGCCTGTTCCAGGCGCTTGAGGTAAGCGGTGATCACTTCCATCCCGCGCGTCAGGTGATTGCGCAAGGTCAGGATGCTCACCTCCACCTGCTTGTGCGCCACCAGGTTCAGCAGCTCACGGTGGTCTTCCTGGGAGGTCTGGCCCAGGCCCATGGCTTCCAGGTTAAAGCGCAGGAAACGCTCCTCTTCGTTCAAGCCGTGCTCCACCAGGTTCAACAAGCGCTGGTTACCGGCCTTGCCGTACAGCGTCATGTGAAACAGGCGGTTAAGCCGACCAATTTCGCGGTAGTCGCTTTCGCATTCCAGCGCATCGATAAAGCGACCTGCCTGGGCGATGTCGTCCTCGGTGAGCAGCGGGATCGACAGGCGCAACGCTTCAGACTCCAACAGAATGCGCAACGCGTAGGTTTCGGCCGAATGGTCTTCGATCAGCGGTGCAACCACCGCGCCCTTGTGGGTCACCACGTGCAGCAGCGACTGGGCTTCCAGCTGGCGCAGGGCCTCGCGCACGGGCATGCGGCTGACCCCGAACAAGCTGGCCAGCTCTTGCTGGCGCATGGCCGTGCCACACGGCAGGCGACCATCGAGGATGGCATTGCGCAAGGTTTCTTCGATTACGGAGCGTGCCAGATGGGCCGGAATGGGCCCGCTGATCTGGATACTGTGCAAGGGGTTTGGCTTCGGCGTCACGGCTACGCTCTCCTCCTTATTAGAGTGGGGGTTAATTGGATCCAAAGAACACTAGAGACTGGATACAAGCTTGTCAAACAGGCAAGGTTTCGGCTTGTAAGCGGTTCAACAACGTCTTCCCGCGCCCCACATTGCCCCTTTAGGGTGTCTTACAAGTTGAACGCTTAATGCCGACGTTTTATTCCGCACATTCCCCCGGCAGGCGTGTTTTGCTGCATATGGATATTCACTAACGGTATTTAAGGCTCCCTTCTTATAGCTATAAAGTCATCCGCCTGACCGTCCGCCGGGAGTGCCCCCATGTCTGCCACCTCTACTGTTCCAACAGCGAACCCTACCGCCCAGTCCTTTGAGGTCCGGCCTTTGCCTGGCAGCGTGGGCGCCGAAATCATCGGCCTGGACCTGTCCCTTCCGGTCAACGACCAGGACTTTTCCCGCATCCACCGCGCCCACCTGGACCACCATGTGGTGGTGTTTCGCGACCAGCGCATCACCCCCGAGCAGCAGATCGCCTTCAGCCGCCGCTTTGGCGTGCTGCAGATCCACGTGCTCAAGCAGTTCTTGCTGGCCAATCACCCGGAAATCCTCATCGTTTCCAACATCATCGAAAACGGCCAATCCATCGGCCTTGGGGATGCGGGCAAGTTCTGGCACTCGGACCTTTCCTATAAAGAACTGCCCAGCCTGGGTTCGATGCTCCACGCCCAGGAGCTGCCGTCCGAAGGTGGCGACACCTTGTTTGCCGACATGCACAAAGCCTGGGACCAATTGCCCGAGCACTTGCGCAGCGCCGTCGAGGGCCGCAGCGCCGCGCATTCCTACACGGCGCGTTACAGCGAAACCAAATTCGAAGGCAATTGGCGCCCCACCCTCACGCCCGAACAATTGGCCCAAGTGGCCGAAGTGGTGCACCCCATCGTGCGCACTCACCCAGAAAACGGGCGCAAGGCATTGTTTGTCAGCGAAGGTTTCACCACCCGCATCGTCGGCCTGCCCGAAGACGAAAGCCGCGACCTGCTCGCCCAGCTCTACGCCCACAGCGTGCTGACGCAAAACATCTACCGCCACCACTGGCAACCCCACGACCTGGTGTTCTGGGACAACCGTTCGCTGATCCACCTGGCGGCGGGCTGCCCCAGCCACCTGCGGCGCAAGTTGTACCGCACCACCATCCAGGGCGACGCGCCTTTCTGACCGGAGCACTGTCATGTTCAAAAAGATCCCATTCGCCCGGCTGGCGGCGACCGTCGGCCTGGGCGTCAGCCTGCTGGCCGGTAGCCTGGTTGTGCCTGCCGCCGCGCAGGCCGAAGGCCAGATCCGCATCGCCGAACAGTTCGGCATTGTTTACCTGCTGCTCAACGTGGTGCGCGACCAGAACCTGATCGAAAAATACGGCAAGCAGGAGGGCGTGGACATCAAGGTGGACTGGACCCAACTCTCTGGCGGCGCGGCGATCAATGACGCGTTGCTGTCCGGCTCCATCGACATCGCCGGGGCGGGCGTCGGCCCGTTGCTGACCATCTGGGACCGCACCCACGGCAAGCAAAACGTGAAAGCGGTGGCCTCCCTCGGTAACTTCCCCTACTACCTGGTGAGCAACAACCCCAACGTGAAAACGATCGCGGACTTCACCGAAAAAGACCGCATCGCCGTGCCGGCGGTAGGCGTGTCGGTGCAGTCGCGCTTCCTGCAATTGGCCGCGGCCAAGCAGTGGGGCGACAAGGAATTCAACCGCCTCGACAAATACACCGTCGCCGTCCCGCACCCGGACGCCACCGCTGCCCTGCTGGCCGGTGGCACCGAGCTGAACGCGCACTTCTCCAACCCACCGTTCCAGGAACAGGCGCTGGCCAACCCGAACGTGCACGTGGTGCTTAATTCCTACGACGTGTTGGGCCCGAACTCACCGACCGTGTTGTTTGCCACCGAGAAGTTTCGTAACGAAAACCCCAAGACCTATCACGCCTTCATTCAAGCGCTGACGGAAGCGGCGCAGTTCGCCCAAAACGACAAGGCCGCCGCCGCCGACACCTATATCCGCGTGACCAAGGCCAAGATCGACCGCGCCGAGTTGCTGAAAATCATCGACAACCCGCAGTTCGAGTTCAGCATCACGCCGAAAAACACCTACCCCCTGGCAGAGTTCCTCTACCGCGTTGGTGCGATAAAAAACAAACCGCAATCGTGGAAGGACTACTTCTTCCAGGATGCCAAGCCACTGCAAGGGAGCTGACATGAACGCGCCCTTGCAAGGCCACACGGCCAGCAACCCGAACACCGCGCAAGCCTTGCTGGCGGTGGACAACGTCAGCCTGGAATACCGCACCCCCGAGCGCGTGGTGCGGGCCACCCACCAGGTCAGTTTCGAGATCGACCCGGCCGACCGTTTTGTACTGCTGGGGCCGTCGGGCTGCGGCAAATCCACTTTGCTCAAATCCATCGCCGGCTTTATCAAACCCGTGGAGGGCGAGATCCGCCTGCAAGGGCAGAAAGTCGATCAGCCGGGGCCCGACCGTATTGTGGTGTTCCAGGAATTCGACCAGTTGCCGCCGTGGAAAACCGTCAAGCAAAACGTCATGTTCCCGCTGCTGGCGTCCAACACCCTCAAGCGCCGCGACGCCGAAGAGCGGGCGCTGCACTACCTGGAAAAAGTCGGCCTGAGCGCCTTTGCCGACGCCTACCCGCACACCCTCTCGGGCGGCATGAAAGCCCGTGTGGCCATTGCCCGCGCGTTGGCCATGCAGCCCAAAATCCTGTTGATGGACGAACCCTTCGCCGCCCTCGACGCCCTCACCCGGCGCAAGATGCAGGAGGAGCTGTTGCTGCTCTGGGAAGAGGTGCGTTTCACCCTGTTGTTTGTCACCCACTCCATCGAAGAAGCGCTGGTGGTCGGCAACCGCATCCTGTTGCTGTCGCCCCATCCCGGGCGCGTGCGGGCAGAAGTCCACAGCCACCAATACGACCTGCACAGCCTGGGCGGCGTGGACTTCCAGGCCTCGGCGCGGCGCATTCACCGGCTGTTGTTCGATGAAGCACCCGAGGCCGAAACCGAACTGGGTTTTGCCGACATCCGTATTGCTTATTGAGGAAGGGTGCCATGCGCCAGGAATACGAAATAACGCTGCAACCCTTGCCCGGCGTGCGCGTGGAACGCGAACTGCCACTGCGCCAGCGCCTGTGGCAGCAAGGTTGGTTGCGCAAGAGCGTGATCCTGATCGTGCTCGCGATCCTGTGGGAAGCCGCTGCGCGCTATCAAAATAATGACCTGTTGTTGCCAAGCTTTTTACAAACGCTGCAGGCCTTCTACGACGGCATGCTCAGCGGCGAATTGCTGAGCAAAGTCAGCATCTCGCTGGCAGTGCTGATCAAAGGCTACCTGGTCGGCATCGTGCTGGCGTTTGCCCTCACCACACTTGCGGTGTCCACCCAACTGGGCCGCGACCTGCTCAGCACCCTGACCTCCATGTTTAACCCGCTGCCCGCCATCGCATTACTGCCGCTGGCGCTGCTGTGGTTTGGCCTGGGGCAGAACAGCCTGATTTTCGTGCTGGTGCATTCGGTGCTGTGGGCCTTGGCGCTCAACACCTATTCAGGGTTTCTCGGCGTCTCGGAAACCCTGCGCATGGCCGGTCGCAACTATGGCCTCAAGGGCATGCGCTTCGTGCTGTTCATCCTGATCCCCGCCGCGCTGCCGTCGATCCTGGCCGGGCTCAAGATCGGCTGGGCATTCGCCTGGCGCACCCTGATCGCCGCCGAACTGGTGTTTGGCGCCACCAGCGGCAAAGGCGGCCTGGGCTGGTACATCTTCCAAAACCGCAACGAGCTCTACACCGACAAAGTCTTCGCGGGGCTTGCCGTGGTGATCCTGATCGGCTTGCTGGTGGAAAACCTGGTGTTCGATACTTTTGAGCGCCTGACCGTCAAACGCTGGGGGATGCAGCGTTAGGCTGCATTGCCGGTGGCTGGTGCAGGCCGCTAGCGGTCGAAGCGGGCGTACCAGCGGTGCGTGCTGTCTTGGTCGAAGCAGGTTCCATAGGGGGAAGCACAGTGCAGTTGATCCGGGTGGGTAATGCGTATGGGTTTGATGACGTTATTCACCGCGACATAAGCGGCGGGCGGGCCGTCTTCCAAGGCACCGAGTTCCGGGTACTCGCCCGCGCGGATAATCAGGCCGTTGTTGTAGGTGAGGATTTCGATATCGTCGTGGGCGCTCAAGGCGTGACGCAGACTGGCTTCCCCGCCGAGTCGGGTGACGAAGGTGTTTGCGAGGACGGTGTACCAGTTGGCGCCTTTGATGGAGTCAATCAGCTCGATCACTGAGGCATGAGGCATCGAGTCAACCTCCAGCCCAGAAAACTTCTGTGCCAACTCATACTCGATAGGCATATAGCTGTGGTACTCATAGGGCAATACCGTTGAGAGGCCGCCATAGCCATGCTCTGCCTCTAATTTATTGCACAGATACAAGACCCATTTTTTATAGGTTTCTCTTCCATCCGACGTTTTTAAGAGCGACCAGGGCAGTACCATTTTCAGCATTGAACGCTCTTTATCACCGTGAAACTCAAAGCTGTTAAGCATCGACAAACTATAGTCATTAGCCTCTTGGGCCGTAGCGGCACTGCCTAAAAACCAGCTGAACTGCTCATTCGGGCCGGTTTTCAATACCTGTTCCCGGGATCGCTTGAAAGCCGCGCCCGTTAATGGTTTGAATTGGCGATAGGACATCGTTTTTAAATGGGGCTGAAATGACTGGTAGAAGTGTGCAAAACATTCGTCCACCTTGCGTTTGGTCTCAACGCAATAACCTTTTTTAAAGTACAGCGTGATGATCACGCCCAGCTTTACAACTGAAGTGCCGTCTGGCAGTTCAAATTCGAGGGCCGGTGCTTGTTTTTCCAGCTTTTTTAGCGCTCCGATTTGACGAGTGTTCATGTCTTTTTGCTCCGTTCTAATGTGCCTTACTCAAACTTGAAATTTTGAAATCAGGCGTGCGCTATCTTCCTTATAGGGCACTGTATCGTACGGGGAATATTAGCCTGTCCAGTCAATGCATCCATCTGTCGAATCTTCGACGGGTGTATGGTTTCGAGCATACTCGACCAAATCCTTCGGATAAATAAAATGGTTGATTTTCTGGTCATCTATTTCATATAGAAATGCAATGGCCGCGGCCTCGAAAGCCCAGTATCCAAAATAATTTCCATCATCTCCCTGCAAGTGGGAGTCGTGCCAGGCGGACTGCTTGAACGCGGCATACCATTGTTGGCAATACGTCTTAAGCAGATGTGATGCCTCCTGCTGGTCATCAGCATATATCGCTTGGATCAATGGGGTGTAAACGTCGTGAAACCACTCGTCGACGTCTTCACGATCAGGCAATCGTTTACGTAGCAGATCTTCATAGAGTGTGTCTTCGCCTTTATAATTGGCATCGTCCAACAGCTTTGCAAATCGTTTTAGAAGGTCAGTTCTATGAAGCAGGATACACAGGCTAAAAACCTGCATACACTCTTCAAAGTCATCGAGCCAATCGTCAATTGCAAGTGGGGAAATGTTTTTTATTTTTTCTAAAGCTGAAAGTCTGGTTTGACGCTCCTCATAATGTGATACAAGTTCTTCAAGCAGAGGAACCAGTGAAGAAATTTCCAGGCCGGCCGTGTAAAACATAAAAAGTTTCTTTAAAGTGAAGTTTTTAAAGTGAGTGGCCCTTAGCAACGCTTCCTGTTCAGGCGAATCAGACTCAAAGTGATGGGTGTTCCAGAAAACTTTAAACTCTTCACTGTAGGCAAGAAAATTATTATACCTCTCGTCCGTGAGTAACATTTGTCGTTTATTCATATGAATCCCTGGAGGCATTTAGCTTGGCATCCTGCTAAGTCCTGAGTGCTGCAAATCTCTTGGGCTAAGCATACCGTTTTCGTCAGGCGCCTATTGACGCTCATGAAGCATACTGGGGTTGAAATTTTTTGCAGTTGTTCAATATGAGTTTTTTAAAAATTGAATAGGCGGATCTTGATAAGCTTCATCAATTTCAATACCGGCAGCGCGTGCTTTTTCTTCTAGCAAGAGACGCCTTGCGTGGTATTGTTTTAAGTCTTCTGGCAAAAGCTCTTTCCAACGCGCTCTTTCTTTCGTTTCAGTAAATCCAGACATCCAATATTCGTGTTCGGTGTTGAATTCCATTGTAATTAAATAAGTCCCACGTTGAGTAGGATTTGGCTCGAAGTTTTGACGCCATGCTTTTAACGTCAAATGAGCGCCGTTGTTGTAAAAATGCCAAGCGTAGAACATACCTATTTGCAACCATTTGTCCATATCGGGCTTGTAGTCCGGATCTAACCAGGGATGGCTCGATACGACCTCTCCTAATACACGCCTCGGTGTACTTATTTTCGAGGCTTCAGCTCCCGAAATACGCGGGTCTGCTGGAGAGAAGTAGTGTTTCCAACCTGACGACTTAAGCGTTTCGATTACTTCATAAATGAAATCTCGATTTTGTTCGTGACTGCTATTATCTGGCAGGCCTCTCAAACTAACGTTGATGCTTTCTACCTCTTGCCCCATACGACCATCGATGACGATGGTTACACTTGTAACATCTTGCAGCGTGAGCGTAGTTTCATTGCTCTTTATGGTCGCATAGGGGAGGTTTTTTCCATTGGCTGAGCGATTAAATTTATACCAGCACATATTGATTCTTTTAATGCACTCTTTAGAGAATGCGATTTTGTTGTGCTTGATGATTTCTTGGATAGGCGCGTGAAGGGCAAGATCAATATGTGTTGAACTATTGACCGTGCTTGAGTCGTTGTTGTTGCAGCCCGCAAGGAGAACAAACACGCTGGCCAGCCACAGCCATTTAATCAACTGTGTGCTGCCTGAAACATGATGTATATCTCTTGTTGACATAGTTGTTGTTCTATTTTTTGAGGGCCTGAATGGGCGGGTCTTGATAAGTTTCATCAATTTCAATTCCCGAGGCGCGTGCTTTGGTTTCTATTGCTAATCTTATAGCGCGGTAATTTTCAAGGCGTTTTGGTAATAGGCTTTTCCAATTGGTTCTATCACTCTCATCGGTAATGCCAGTGGTCCAAAAAGCTCTTTCCGACTTAAATTCTAGGCTTGTTAAGTAGGTCGCTTTTTCAGAAGGCGCCGTCTCATCGTCTCGTTTCCATGCTTTCAGGTGAAGGTAAATACCATTGTTATAAAAATACCAATTATAAAATGAGCCAATTTCAAGCCAGCGCTTAAGATCAAGTTGATAGTCTGGGTCAAGCCACGGGTGGCTACCGACATATTGCCCTAATACAGTTGCGGGTGTGGCGATCTTGTCAGCTTGTGAGCCGGATATTCTAGGGTCCTCAGGCATAAAAAAATGAGTCCATCCGGCATCGCGTATATCAGCAAGCAAGGCAGATATTTGAGCGATATTTTCTTCGTGCGTCGTATTGTCAGGAAGTCCTTGTAAGCTGATATTAATATCTTCTACATCCTCTCCGATACGCTTATCTATCAGCATTGTTATATTAGTGACCTGCTTTAAAGTGAGCGAGCTGGCAGCGGTTTTTATGGCGACCTCGGGGAGCAGACTTTCGTTTGCTGATTTGCTAAATTCATACCAGCATAAGCTTAATTTTTTTATACAGTCTTTAGGAAATGTTATCGCGCTATGGTCAATGTTTTCTTGAATAGAAGTATTGATGGATAATTGGATAGTAGAAATGGTTTTTTCCGTATTCGATCCGCTGTCATTGCACCCAGCGAGAAAAATAAAGGCAAGTAATACCCAAAAAGACTTTATTGTTTTTGTGCGCGAGGCTTGGGTGTTTGCCATCTTGATTTCACTTAATGTTTAAGTTTTTTAGTCGTGTAGGGATAGCCTGAGGCAGCCATCCTTGGCTCTTGCTTATTCCTCGCCAGACCAATACCAAAGTGTATCGCCCCAGTTCGAGTCACTAAAATTTGGCATGATTTCACCTTGTTTGAAGTGGCGCCTGGAATTTGATTGTGCCGGCGTGAACCAATAGCCTTGTTTTGTGCAAGGTTGCCCGGCCTCAATTCTAGGGGGGCTATCCACCTCACAAGGCTCCTGATCAAAGCGTGCGTACCATTTGGCAGTACTTTCCGCCTCAAAACAATTTCCGTAGGGTGAGTATTGGTGAAGCTGATCCGGGTTTGGGATTCTCAATGGTTTGATAATTTTGTTCACTGCAACGTAGGCTGGCAGAAGGTGGTTGTTTGCAATTCCAACTTCAGGAAAATCCCCAGCTTGAATAATTAAACCGTCGTTGTATGGGCTTAAGCTAATATTTTTATGGCCGCTGAGCGCAAGAATCAAAGCATCTTTTCCGCCGAGTTTTTCGATAAAGTCGTTACTGATTATTGTTTGCCAATTCACCCCTTTTATAAAGTCTATTAGCTCGAGCGAAAGGCTGTGAGGCATTGAGTCAACTTCAAGACCGCTGTGTTTTTGTGCAAGTTCAAACTCAATGGGCATGTAACTGTCGTAGTCGAATGGCAAAATGGTAGACAAACCGCCATAGCCGTGATCTGCCCCAACTTGATCACATAAATATTTTATCCAGGTGTTGTATTGCGCACGGCCTGTCGTTGTTTCAAGTGTATTCCAAGGTAATACAATTTTTATGTAGGACCTAGCGCTGTCTTCATGAAGTTCGTAAGTATTTAAAGTTGATATTCCATAGCTTTCGGCTTCTTTTGTACTTTTTGCGCTGGTAAGCTGTAACTCATAACGATCGTTGCCACCTAGAGTTAAAATGGTTGCCGCTGTTTTTTCAAATTTGTCGGATGACAGTTTTTCGTATTTGTTCCGTAGTTGACCGTTCAGGTGAGAAGAAAACTCTTTATAGAAGGTTCGAAAGCACTCCATTACTTTAATTTTCTTTTCGGTGGTATAGCCTTCTTTAAAATAGATTGTAGCAATCAGTCCAAGTTTGACTACAGACGTTCCGTCGGCCAGTTCAAAAGAAAGGTCAGGTGCCGTTGCGGCAAGCTTTTTAAAATTATTCATACTAATTTCCTCAATGAGCCATGGCCGTGGTGGTTCCAATCATTGCGCCGCTCATACTTGCGGCTGCACCGGTCACTGCTGTTCCCGCTGTACCCAGAATGGCTACGAGTACTGACCATGCTTGCGCGGCCAGCCTTATCAGTAGCAATAATCCAGACACTAATGCTGCGGGAACACCTACACTGACCAGCGCAGCGCCGACAGCGATAACTATCACAACAACTGATACGGCTATTCCCAGGTCGATCAACACTTGTGCCCAATTGATTTCTTTGAGCATTTCGAGAGTTAGATCGGTGTAACGCGTTACTTCTAGCCATATCGAGCGAAGTTGATTGTCGGTCCATTGCATCACTTGGCCGCTTGTTTCGCTTATCCATTCCCAGGTTTTTTTTGTCTCGTGACGTACCCACTTCCCCTTATTTTCGAGCCAGATAATAGTGTCTTGCAAATGCTTCTGAACTTCTTGCGACAGCTCTCTAATACCTTTTGCACCCTGTTCTAACAAACTGTCTACAGCGATTTGTACCTGCTGTGTCCATTTTTCTACGTGCGCTGGCCGGGCCGAGGGTTTAGGGCCGTAAGCCGGAACTGGCAACGGTGCTGGTTTTGTTGGGGTGCCTGGCGTCAAGGGAGGGAGCGCAGGCAGCCATTTTGAAGGATTTTTCGCAGCAGTAGGCCTATGTTCTTTGTTGTACGCCCTGTCTCGCTCACGTTCTTCGTCATTACGGCAGTCACTGACTTCAAGTACAGCAAAGCGTTGTTTTGTTCCAGCAATTCGTTCGTAGTCTTGGCGTTGCTCTCTAGATAGGAAATCATTTGGAAATTTTACTTCGACAAGTCGCTCAAGGTTATCGTCGTGGGATTTGCCATCATGATCGGTGCTTTTTGTTCCTGGCCAACGAACCTCAGGATTTTTTACGATAATCACGTCGGGGCGTCGGAGGAACCCTGACGTTCGACCTTTAGGAAAGAAGGTCATTGTATGACGTCGATCAGGATCGGGGTTCGAATCCTTTAATATCCAAGAAGTACTGAGGAACGGAATAGGTTTTTTGCGCGACATGTCGAAACTAACTTCTGCCTTATAATCCCAGCGAAAATTATGTCGAAACTCATCTGCTTTTATCAATCCACTCATGACGAGTTGTTTTAGCTCGACGTCGGTAAATCCGCCGTTACGCAACGCTTTAATCGCGACTCGAGGGAACCGTGCGGCATAGTTTGCTTTCTCCATCAAGTAGCCCTCATTTTGGGGGGCTACAGTACCTATAGTGACGGTGCCTTTAACGCTAGTTGTGCTGCATTCATTTTTTGAAGTTGGTATTTGAGGTGGCTGAATAATGGCCATTTATTCTCCCTCCGTTGGGTTTCGATAATCCATCGTCATTTCTGTCGGTCCACTTTCACCTGCCTTTATCAACACTTTTCTAGGTTCGACTTTTCGCTCAGGTGTAAGCAGGCTAACTTGCGTCGGCTCTGCGGTATGTACCAAAAACGTTTTACCTTCGTTATCGGTGTACCCAGCAATCTGAGCGCCACTGGCAAGTTTCAGGCTGTAGGGAGTGCCTACGGCTGGTTCGTTGGTTTTCTCATTGATTAATAGGTAGCGCGCCTTGTGACTGCGAGGAGCGTTCTCAAGAAGTTTGCCGAATTTGTCCTTATCCGCTAGGGATGGTCTGAAGTAGGCCACTATGTTTCGACAGCCGAGCCATAGACGCTT
>NZ_JBSVWN010000078.1:0-18508 GCF_054071325.1 Pseudomonas sp. SDO5215_S409
GCAAACTCAGCGGCCAAGGCCATGATGAGTTACACCACTTCCAGGGACACGATCATCCATTCCGTTTTCAAGCTGCGAAACACGCGCTCCATCGGCGCATTATCCCAGCAGTTTCCACGACGACTCATGCTCTGGCGCATGCGATAACGCCAGAGCCGTTGGCGAAACTGCCGGCTACCATATTGCGACCCCTGGTCCGAGTGGAACAGCAGCCCCTGAGGTCTGCCGCGCTGCTCGTAAGCCATATCCAGAGCCTTGATCACCAGATCTGCATCTGGTTTGTTCGACAGCGCCCAGCCCACAATTCGACGTGCGTAGAGATCCAGGACGACAGCTAGGTAATGCCATTTTCCTTGAACCCAGATGTAGGTGATATCGCCACACCAGGCCTGATTGGGTGCCGGCACATCAAACTCTCGATTCAAGATGTTCGGAATATCAGGCCGCTCGACCGTCGCTTATTTGTAGGCGTGTGAGCCAGGTTGTTTGCTGACTAACGCCAGTTCCCGCATCAGGCCACGCACCTTGAACCGCCCGATTTGCTCGCCGTCGTCCTGCATCATCGAGACGATGCTGCGGCTGCCGGCAGCGCTTCGACTTTGCGTGAACAGCTCGTTCACGCGACTGCGCAGTCTCAGCCGCTCAACGTCCGGAGTTCGGCGCCTGAGGCGGTGGGCGTAGTAACACGAGCGAGTGACGTCAAAGACCGCGCAAAGCCAATCGACCGGCTCTCGGGCACTTAACTGATCAATCAGCGTGTGCGCTCGTGCTCTTCCGACATCAAGAGCGCGGTAGCCTTTTTTAAAATGGATTTCTCCCGCTCAAGTCGGGCGATTCGAGCCTCCAGTTCCTGGATTTTCTGCTGCTCGGGCGTCAGCGCTTTGCTCTGCGGAGTCACGCCGTTGCGCTCCTGCTGGAGTTGGTTAACCCAGCGACGTAATGCGGACTCGACCACCCCGAGCGAGCGGCTGGCTTCGATATGGCTATAGCCTTGATCGAGCACGAGGCCTGCGGCCTCGCGTTTGAATTCAGCTGAAAAGGAACGACGTTGCTTGGTCATCAGACACCTCTCTGTGGCGAGTATTCTCGCCTAAATGGGTGTCCGGGGTTAGTAGACCACTACAAGTCACTGATGGCGCGTGTCACATAAGGCTCTAAGGTTGTCACTCTATCAGCTGACTTAATTTTTTTTGTCGCGCCACAGTAATAACAGTGCCACCGTTCAATAAAAACTGTGAGTGCTCGCGCGTTAAAGCTGCAAGGTATTTATTTCTTTACGTTATCCCTAATAGGGATTAAAGAGGCTTATATGCTGACTCACTCAGTAGAGCGCCCCCAGGGGTGCACGATTACGTACCAACGCCCTGATGGCAACGAAGTGCAAGGTTACCTGGCAAGCCCCGCCGAACCGAAAGGCGCACCGGCCATTGTGGTAATTCAGGAGTGGTGGGGCGTGAACGCCCAGATCAAAGGCGTTGCGGATCGCCTCGCCGAGTGCGGCTACCGCGCACTGGTGCCAGACCTGTATCGCGGAGCAGCCACTGTGGAGGAAGAGGAAGCCCATCATTTGATGGACGAACTGGACTTCAGTGAGGCGGTGTCCCAAGACATTCGCGGCGCGGTTCAATACCTGAAGACAGACTCAAAGAACGTCGGCGTAACGGGCTACTGCATGGGCGGCGCATTGACGTTAATGGCACTGAGCGCGATTTCGGATTTGGCCGCTGGCGTGGTGTGGTACGGCTTCCCTGCACTGGAATATCTCGACGTCTCAAAAATCAAAGCACCGCTTATCGGCCACTGGGCTACTCAGGACCAGTTCTTCGATATAAAAACCGTGGGTGAGTTGGAGTCGACACTGCATGCAGCTGGGGCACAAGTCACCTTCCACCATTACCTGGCACACCATGCATTTGCCAATGAAACCGCGCTGGGAGATGGCCGTATTGCGGGCACGCAGTACGACGCTTTCTGGTCGCAATTGGCATGGGACCGCACCTTGACCTTCTTTGGCAAAACCTTGTGGAAAGGGTAAACGTATAACCTGAGGGTTGAATGGGCGGCCAAAAGACTGACGACCACTTCCTGAAAAATTGAAAAAGCGGCCTCTGCGAGAGGTAAGCCGTTTTCCACACCTGAAATAAACTGAGTCCCCCCTCACACGGAAGTGACCCCTTGCCATCCCCCCCCAACGGCCTCCCCACCCGCCGCCTGCACTTACTGCCCGCCTGTTGTCACGGCTGGAGTTTGAGCAGGAAGGCCGGGCGCGGGCGTATTTGAAGATCAACGGGCCGTGGGAGGACCATGTGTTGACCGCGCGCATTAACCCACAGGCATAACCCCCACTCGCTAGACCGCTAAGGAAGCACCATGTTCTGGAACAGAAAAACAGCCCTGGCCCTCCCCGCCACCACCGTTCAAAGCCACGTGGCCACGGCCACGGAAAACACCGCAAAATCCAACATTGACCTGGCCCTCAAACTGATCACCTTTGGCGTGGTGTTTTCCCAGGCCGTGCTGTTGATCTACGGGTACTCGCACCTGGTGGGGTATTACGAGCAATTTGGCATCGACACCGAAGAATTGAGCCTGGGCACGCCCACGCTGTTGATGCGCGGTTATATCAACAGTTTTTCCCTGGCCCTCTATTTTGCCCGGCACTTGCCGCTGATCGGGCCGGTGGTGCTGGAGCTTGGCTTTGTGCTGATTGCCACGCTGTTTATCGCGGTCATCACCAAGCGCCGCAAGCTCAATACCGTGATGGGGATTATTGTCGGCACGCTGATGTTCATTGCGTTTTTCGCGCCGGCAAAGGGCGTTCAACAAGGTGCCGACAACGGTGTGTCGGCCCTCAGGGAGCTCACCCAACTCAACGCGCCCTACGGTTTCAAAGATTTGCACACGGTGTACACCGATAAGAACGAGCCCCTGCGCGGCCAGTTGATTGTGGTGGATAGCCACAGCACGTTTATGCTGGTGGGCACGACGGTGGTCAAGCTGGAGGGCAGCACCGGGCGGGTGATTCGCGAAACGCGGATGGTGCCCAACCTTCGCAAATCCACCGACCGATAAGGGTTGGTCACAGGGCGCTGAGCTTTTTTGTATAGGACTGTATCTACGCGCCCTCACGTACACAGCCATACAACAGCGTCCTTCCGCCAGCCCGGTACGATGCTCTAATCAGCCACCTCGCTCATGCAGATGTTTCTGCGCCGTCATTGGAGGCTGTAAATGTTCAACGTGTTGTCCACGCTCACGCTGGTGTGCGCCCTGGGTGCGCCGCTGTTGGGGGCCGCAGAGGCGGCTGAGACGGGCGGTCATGCGACGCAAACCGCCGCTGTCGCCTACCGTAACGTTCAGGTCGACGGCCTGACGATTTTCTACCGCGAAGCAGGGCCCAAAGACGCGCCAACCCTGCTGATGCTGCACGGTTTTCCGAGTTCTTCGCGCATGTTCGACCCCCTCTTGTCGCGCTTGACGCAGCGCTACCACCTGGTAGCGCCGGACTACCCGGGCTTCGGCCACAGCGATGCCCCCGCCCCAAAAACCTTCGCCTATACCTTCGACCACCTGGCCGAGGTGATGCAGGATTTCACTCAAGCACTGGGCCTGAATCACTATTCGTTATTGGTACAGGACTACGGCGGCCCGGTCGGTTTTCGCATGGCGCTGGCACACCCCGAACGGCTTGAGGCGCTGATCGTTCAGAATGCCGTCGCCCATGAAGACGGCCTGGGGCCGCTGTGGCAGAAGCGGCGCGAATTCTGGGCCGATCGCGCCGCCAACGAAGCCGGCTTGCGGGCGACGTTCTTTTCATTGGCCACCACGCAGCAGCGCCACATCGGCACCAGTCCCAACGCCTGGCGCTTCAACCCAGACCTGTGGACCGACGAGTTCAACTTCCTGAACCAGCCCGGCCAGGCCGATATCCAGAGTGACTTGTTCTACGACTACCGCACCAACGTGGCCAGCTATCCCAAGTGGCAAGCCTGGCTGCGTGAGCATCAACCGCCGACGCTGGTGCTGTGGGGCCAGTACGACCCGTCATTCCAGGTCGCCGAAGCGCAGGCCTATCGCCGCGACCTGCCACAGGCCGAGGTCCATGTGCTGGAGGCGGGGCACTTTGCCCTGGATGAAAAACCCGACGAAATCGCCCAATTGATCGACGGTTTTTTAAGCAAGACGCTTACGCCAACACCTCGCTGATCCAGCGTACCTGCTGCGCAAGCGTCAGCATCTTTTGCTCGGGCACCGCGTGGCGGGCCCGGGCGAAGTTGTCCTGGGTCTTGCGTTTCTCCCGCAGCCGACGCTGCCACTTGGCCACAAACGCCGGGCTGCGCGCCTCGAGCTGCAGCGGGCCGAAGTACAGTTGCTCGGCGGTGTACACCACCGGGCCGGTGCGTTCGGCCACGATGATTTCGTAGTCGAAGCGGTTTTCGTGCAGCAGGTCTTCCGCGACGATGCGGTAGCCGTTGTCCATCAGCCACTGGCGCAGCGCCTGCTCGCCGCCGTTGGGCTGCATGATCAAGCGCGCCTGGTCGTTGAGGTGCGCCTGGCCGCTGTCCAGAATATCGCGGATGGTTTCACCGCCCATGCCGCACAGGCTGATGGCCGTGATGCGGTCTTCAGGCCGAATGGCCTGCAGCCCATCGGCCTGGCGCACGCTGATCCGCGCCTGCAACCCGCTCTCGCGCACCGTGCGTTGCGCAGCCACCAGCGGCGTCATCGCCACCTCGCCCGCCACCGCCGACACGATGACGCCACGGCGCATCAAGGCCACAGGCAGGTAGCCGTGGTCCGAGCCAATGTCGGCCAGCCGCGCGCCCATCGGCACCTGCGCCGCCACGCGCTCCAAGCGCCTGGACAAGGTCTGTTCGTTCAACCGCCACTCCTTTGTTTACACACGTCCGGACGATTCACCGGCTCGGGGCGCGATTCTGTAGAGCAATGCGGGGGATTTCAAATGCAGGCGACGGTTTCAAGGCTTCAAAGCAGCAGTGCCGGGCCTTTTTTCCTCAGCTCATCCACCAACTCGACGATCCGCCCGTTAGCGCTGGCCAGGCCTTGCGCCAACCCCACCGGCTTGGCGTCCAGCCCTTCGGCGTACACAAACTTCACATCGGTAATACCGATCAACCCCAGCACCGCTTGCAGGTAAGGCGTGACCGCATCGGTGGCCTGCCCCACGTGCACCCCGCCCCGGGAACTGAACACCACCACGCTTACGCCGCACACCAGCCCGGCCGGGTAGGTGTCGGTGTAGCGAAACGTCACCTTGGCCCGTGCCACCAGGTCGAACCAGTTTTTCAGGGGGGTGGGCACGTTGTGGTTGTACATGGGCGCGCCGATCAGCAGCAGGTCGCAGGCCTTGAGTTCGGCGATCAGCGCGTCCGACAGCGCCACCCCACGGCGCGTACGCTCATGAGTGGGGGGCGCGCCGCGCAGGGCGGCGAACAGTTCGTGGTCGAGCACCGGAAGGTCCAGCACCACCAGGTCACGCACCACGACGTGGTCGCTGAAGCCACGGCGTTGGCGTTCGGCCAGAAAGGTGTCGAGCAGGCCATTGGTATGGGACTCGGGGCCCTTGAAGCTGGATTTGAGGACAAGAATGTTGCTCATCAAAAGGGGTTCCACACATCGGGTTAATGAATGCGTGCAGGCTAACATCGCCTTTTTCTCCCCAGTGGCGATAGTATCTCCGCTCATTGGTTACTTTTTGGCTACAAACTATGCGCGACCATTTAAGCGGTATCGAAGTGTTTGTAGCCGTGGTGGAAGCGGGCAGTTTTGCCCAGGCTGCCCAGAAACAGCACGTCACCCGCTCGGCAATCGGCAAGAGCATCGCCCGCCTGGAGCAACGCCTGGGGGTGCTGTTGTTTCATCGCACCACCCGTAGCCAAAGCCTGACCGACGATGGCCAGCTGTATTACCGCCATTGCCTGCAAGGCCTGGAAGCCATCCGCGCGGGCGAGGCCTTGCTGGAAGGCGGCAAAGACCACGTGAGCGGGCGCCTGCGCGTGTCGATGCCCACGCTGTTCGGCCAACTCTACGTCGCGCCCATCCTGATCGAACTGGCCAAGGCCCACCCGGCCTTGACGCTGGAACTGTCGTTCACTGACCGGCGCGTGGACCTGATCGAGGAAGCGTTCGACCTGGCTATCCGCATCGGTGCATTGCCCGACAGCAGCAGCCTGGTCGCCCGCCCCCTGGGCGAACACCACATGGTGTTTTGCGCCTCGCCCGACTACCTGCGCCGCCGCGGCAAACCCGAAAGCCTGGAGGCGCTCAACGCACACGACGCGGTGTCTTACCTGCGCTTTGACCGGGGCCCCCACTGGCCGCCTCGCACCGACCTCCAGCCCAAGACCCGCTTGCTGATGGACGACATGCGCGCCGTGGCCGACGCCGCGCTGGCCCACATGGGCATTGCGTGGCTGCCGTATTGGCTGGTGCGCGAGGCGCTTTTGCGCGGGCAGTTGCAGGAAGTGTTGCCGGAGCATTCAGGCGAGATGTTCGCGATTCATGCGGTGTGGCCCTACACGCCGCACCGCGCCTTAAAAATAAGGGTGGCGGTGGACGCGTTGCTGGCGCAGTTGCCCGCTCGGATGGCAGTGATCCAATCGCCTTCGGGGTGAGTCCACCCGGCGCGTACTGAGGTACATTACCCCGTCACGGACCACAGATCATTCTCACAATGAACGGAGTCATCGCGTGCTTTTCAATTCTCGTCGCCGCCTCAACACCCTCTCACTGATCGCCACGGCCCTCACCCTGGCCGCCTGCCACCGCGCCATCGCCCCCGAGCTGCCGCCCGCACCGGAGCTGGGTTCGGGCTATCGCACCGACATGCACACCCGCCACGCCGAACGCCATATGGCCGCCGCCGCCAACCCGCTGGCCGCCGAGGCGGGGCGCGAGATGTTGCGCAAGGGCGGCTCGGCGATTGATGCCGCCATTGCCATGCAAGCGGTGCTGACGCTGGTGGAGCCGCAGTCTTCAGGGATCGGTGGCGGCGCGCTCATCATGCTGTGGGACGGCGAGCAAGTGCATGCCTACGACGGGCGCGAAACCGCACCGGCCGGGGCCACGCCGCGTTTGTTTCTCAAGGCCGACGGCACGCCAATGAGCTTTTCTGCCGCGCAGATCGGCGGGCGATCGGTGGCCACGCCCGGCGTGTTGCGGGCGTTGGAACTGGCCCATAAAAAGACCGGCTACTTGCAATGGGCCAAGCTGTTTGAGCCAGCGATCCGCCTGGCCGAGCAGGGTTTCCCGATCTCCGAACGCTTGCATGGCCTGATTGCCAGCGACCGGTTTATCCAACAGTCGCCAGACATGGCCGCCTACTTCCTGAACACCGACGGCAGCGCCAAGGCGGTGGGCACGCTGTTGAAAAACCCCGCACTGGCCAACGTGTTCAAGCGCATCGCCAAAGAGGGGCCGGACGCGCTGTACACCGGCCCGATTGCCGATGAAATCAGCCAAAAGGTCCAAGCCCACCAGAACCCCGGCAGCCTCACACCCACGGATCTGAAGGGCTATAGCGCCGTCGAGCGCCAGCCGCTGTGCACCGACTACAAACGCTGGCGTGTGTGCGGCATGCCACCACCGTCTTCGGGCTCGATTGCAGTCGCGCAGATCCTTGGCACCCTGCAAGCACTGGAGGCCCGCGATCCGCGCCTGGCGCTGGGGCCTATGAAACCGCTGAAGACGGCCTCACCTGCGGGGCTTGAGCCAACGCCCGAGGCGGTCCATCTGATTGCCGAGGCGCAACGGCTGGCCTATGCCGACCGGGCCCAGTACGTGGCCGATCCGGAGTTCGTGCCCGTGCCGGTCGCCGGCCTCGTCGCGCCCGACTACCTGGCCCGCCGCGCCGCGCTGATCGGCTCGCGCAGCATGGGCGTGGCCAAGCCGGGCACGCCGGCGGGCATTCAAGTGGCCTACGCGCCGGACCGCTCGCCGCTGCGTATTTCCACCTCGCAGGTGGTCGCGGTAGATGACCGGGGCGGGGCGGTGTCGATGACCTCCACCGTAGAGGCCGCCTTTGGTTCGCACTTGATGGTGCAAGGCTTTTTGCTGAACAACCAAATGACCGATTTTTCCTTTGTCCCGCAAGAAAACGGCCAGCCGGTGGCCAACCGCATCGAGCCCGGCAAACGCCCGCGCTCGTCCATGGCCCCCACACTGGTGTTCGACCGCCAGAGCGGCGAGCTCATCGCCACGGTCGGCTCGCCCGGCGGGTCGCAGATCATCGAGTACGTCAGTAAATCGTTGATCGCCATGCTCGACTGGGACATGGACCCGCAAGCCGCCGTCGGCCTGCCCAACTTCGGCAGCCGCAACGCCGCCACCGAACTGGAAAAAGGCCTGTTCAGCGCGCCGTTGAAACAAGCGCTGAAAGACAGAGGCCACGCCCTGAGCGAGATTGACATGACCAGCGGCGCCCAGGCCATCGTCCGCGTGCGGGACGCGCAGGGCAAGGTGTCGCTGCTCGGCGGGGCGGACCCACGGCGCGAGGGGGAGGCGTTGGGGGACTGAGGGGGATGCCACGGGGCGAGCAGGTGGACGTTCTCGTGACTGTCATGTTTTGCGGTAAAACGCTGCTTGAGTCTCACCGCCTCCCCTGACATTTTCTGGCTCCGCCAGAACTTGCCGTGGCAAAAGCGGCTCGGTGCGGGTCATTTACACAAGCCAATTGTGCAGTGGCGTACTGGTTACGCTGCTGATTTATGGCAAAGGTGCCACCGAGAATATTCCGGCGCATATCCTCTACAAAATTGCCAAGGAAATGAACCATGCCACTCACTGAGCAACAACTGAAAGAGCGCGACGCCAAGCGCAACATTGGCGAAGAATTGCTGGCAGCCATTGTTGACATCAAGGCCGGGCGTCAGGGCCAGACCCATCAGGTCGCAACCACTCAAGCGGCACAAGCGCGCAGCAAGACAGGGCTGTCACAACCCAAGTTCGCAGAGCTGCTGGGAGTTTCCGTGCGAACCCTTCAAGAATGGGAGCAAGGCCGTCGCTCTCCGTCCGGCGCGGCCCGCTCGTTGCTGCATATTGCGACTATCAGGCCGGACGTTTTTCGCGAGGTATTGAGCCCTCATTGATGCCGTGATGATTAGCGGCTGATCTTCAACCCCTTGCGCCCCGCATGCCGCTCCACCGCCAGTTCAATCAGCCGGCTGACCAGCTCGCTGTAGCTCATGCCCGCCGCCTGCCACAACTTGGGGTACATGCTGATGCGGGTAAAGCCTGGCAATGAGTTGATCTCGTTGATCAGCACTTCACCCTCTTCAGTCAGAAACACGTCCACCCGTGCCAGCCCTGCACAGCCCAGCGCTTCGAACGCTTCAATGGCCAGGGCGCGGATGCGCTCGCTGGCGTCGGCGCTGATGTCTGCGGGCACCACCACTTGCGCGGCCTGGTCGTCGATGTATTTGCTGTCGTAGGAATAGAACCCGTCGCGTACCACGATTTCGCCGCAGCCGCTGGCCACCGGGTTTTCGTTGCCGAGCACGGCGCATTCGATTTCACGCCCCTTGACGGCGGACTCCACCAACACTTTTTCGTCGAACTCCAGCGCCAGCGCCACGGCGGCGTGGTATTGGGCTTCGTCGACCACTTTGCTCACGCCCACCGAGGAGCCCTGGTTGGCCGGTTTTACGAACATCGGCAAGCCCAGTTTTTGTTGCGCGTGCTGGAACGAGGTGCGCGCCGCGAGGGCACGCGTGAGGGTGATGAATGGCGTGACCGCAATGCCCGCATCGCGCAGCAGGCGCTTGCTGATGTCTTTGTCCATGCAGATCGCCGAGCCCAGCACATCGGAGCCCACGAACGGCAAGTCGGCCATGCGCAACAGGCCTTGCAGGCAGCCGTCTTCGCCAAGGGTGCCATGCACGATGGGGAAGATCACGTCGATGTGTGCCAGCACGCCCTGGCCGGAGGTTTCCACCACTTGCTGGCTGGTCTTGCCCGGCACCACGGCCAGTTCGCGGTTGGACTGGTTAAGGGCGATCAGGGCCGGGTTTTCCTGGTTGATCAGAAAGTTGGAGGTGTCGTTAAGGTGCCAGTGGCCGGCCTTGTCGATGCCGATCAGCACGGGCTCGAAGCGCGAACGGTCCAGCGCATCCACAATATTGCGTGCCGACTGCAGCGAGACTTCGTGTTCGGCCGAACGGCCACCAAAAATAATACCTACCCGCAGCTTGCTCATGACCGGCCTCACATTTGAAAGTAAGGCTTCTTACCATGACCTGTCAGCGATTCGCTACCAGGTGGGCGCCAAACAGCACATAACAACCGCCCGCAAAGCGGTCCAGCCACCGGCGCGAGCGGCCATACAGATCGGCCATGCGCGCACTGGAAAACACCAGGGCCACGCAGGCGTACCAACTGAAGGACAACGTCGCCATGATGGCCACCGCCAGGGTCAACAAGGTGGGCGACGGGGACGGGGGCATGGTGGACGCAAAGAGGGTCGTGACAAACAACGCAGACTTGGGGTTGGTCAGGTTACCCAACAGGCCCAGGCGCCAGGCCGCGAACAAGGAGCGCTGGGGCGCGACCGGCAAAGGGTTCTGGCCCATCGTCGGTGCCGACCGCTTGAACAGTTTCAGCCCCAGGTAAATCAGGTAGCCGCCGCCGATGATCTTGAACGCCAGGTACAGCATGGGCGCGGCCGCGAACAGCGACTTGATGCCCAGGCCTCCCGCCAACCCCCAGATCACCGTGCCGGTGGCTACGCCCAAGGATGCCACCACCCCATGCCGGCGTGAACGACTGGCCGCCAGTTGCGCGATGTTGAAAAAATTCGGGCCGGGCGTCACCACGGCGACGACCCACAGGAGCGCCAGAGACACCAGCGGCGCGACGTAGAGCGGGTCGAAAAATGCCATGTTTTATCTGCCAAGCGCTGTAGGAGCGCCGATGATAAGCGCGCCCCCTGCGCTGCACAATCGTACAAGACCCCCGCAGACAGTTCGTAGAGACTGGGTTAACGTGATCCCACCACCCTGTACGACATTTCTCCATGGCCACTAACATCGACTGGCTGCACCGTGCCCCCCACGCCAGTGGCCTGGAGCGGATCGAGGCGTATTTTGCCGGGTTCGGCTTCGACCCTCATCGTCACGACACCTACGCCATCGGCCGCACCCTGTTTGGCGTGCAGAGTTTTCATTATCGCGGCGGCATGACCCACAGCCTGCCGGGGCGCACCATGGTGATTCATCCCGACGAAGTGCACGACGGCTGGGCAGGCAGCGAGGAAGGGTTCAAGTACCGGATGATTTACGTGGAGCCGGCGCTGGTCCAGCAGATCCTGGGTGGCAAGCCGCTGCCGTTTATCCCCGGCGGGCTGTCCAGCGACCCTTGGCTGTACCGCGCCAGCGAAGTGCTGCTGCAAAGCCTGGATTGCCCGATTGACCCGATGCAGGAACAGGACGCGATGTTCGACCTGGTCCAGGCCCTGAACACGGCGTCGGGCGTGAGTGGCGTGCGCAAAACGTTCGATTACGTGGCAGCGGAGCGGGCCAGGGAGTTTATCCACTGCGCCCTGGGGCGCCCCATCACCCTTGAAGAACTGGCGGACTACAGCGGGCGTGATCGCTGGGCGTTATCGCGGGATTTTCGTCTGCTGTTTGGTACAAGCCCCTACCGCTACCTGACCCTGCGCCGACTGGACCTGGTGCGCAGTTTGCTCAGCCAGGGCCAGCCGCTGGTGGACGCGGCCATGACCGCAGGGTTCACCGACCAGAGCCACATGACCCGCCAGTTTCGCAGCACCTTCGGCATGCCGCCGTCGCGCTGGGTGAAGATGCTCGGCCGTTGAGCACTTAACCCGCCAGCGTCTTGCCCACCACCGGCTGGCCAATGGTCAGGAAATTCCCGCCCGCCACGTGATGCAGCGTACGCAGGGAGTCCTGCCCCTCGAAATGCCAGTGCCCGTCGCTGAACACCCGCTCATCGGCGTAAGCGGCCACCACTTCGCCCAGAAACAGGTCATAGGCCTGCTGAATATGGGGCTCGGGCAATAAACGGCACTCCAGCCACGCCACACAGCCTTCCAGCAACGGCGCCGGGGTGTGTTCGCCGTTGAACGTCGGCAGCGCGTAAGCCGCGAATTTGTCGGTGTCTCGCCCGCCGGTATTGCCCACGGTTTGCACGATATCGGCCTGGGCCACGCAGGGCACGTTCAGCACAAAGGTGCCAGCGCCTTCCAGCAGTTGGCGGGTCCAGGTGGACTTGTCCAGCACCACCGCAATTTTGGGCGGTTCAAAATCCAACGGCATCGCCCAGGCCGCCGCCATGATGTTGCGCGTGCCATTGTGGGCAGCGCTCACCAGCACGGTAGGGCCGTGGTTGATCAGGCGGTAGGCTTTGGTCAGCGGGACCGGGCGACGATGGGTAGGACTCATGGAGGAAAGGCTCTTCATCGGAGAAAGAGCCTACGATACCTCAAGCATGAGCCCCGGCAATCAATGCGACAGCTGGTTGGCGAACTGCCCGACCGCGCTGACCACTTTTTGCGCGCCGTCCTGGATTTCCACGATCACCGTGCCCGCCTCCGCCGCCAGCGCCAGGCCATGTTCGGCCTGCTCGCGGCCATCGGTCATCAACGCCACCGCATCACGGGCCATGTCCTGGTTCTGACGCACCACGCCGACGATTTCCTCGGTAGCCTTGCTGGTGCGCGAGGCCAGTTGCCGCACTTCATCGGCCACCACCGCAAACCCGCGGCCCTGTTCACCGGCGCGGGCCGCTTCGATGGCCGCGTTGAGGGCCAGCAGGTTGGTTTGTTCGGCAATGCCGCTGATGGTCTTGACGATGGTGCCAATCACTTGGGACTGCGCATTCAACGCCTCGATGCCCTCACCCGCCTGCTGCATGTGCTTGGCCAGGTCGCGCATCACGTCCACGGCCTGCGTCACCACGGTGGTGCCGCGCTGGGCGCTGCTGTCGGTTTGCAGCGAGGTGCTGTAGGCAATGTTGGCGGCTTCGGCGACGGCTTGCTCCTGGTTGACCTGATCGGTGATCACGGTGGCGAACTTGACCACTTTGTACAGACGGTCGTTGGCATCGAGTACCGGGTTGTAGGACGCCTCCAGCCATACCGTACGACCATGGCTGTCCACGCGTTTAAAGCGGGCCGCGACGAACTCACCGGCATTCAGGCGCTTCCAGAACGCCTGGTACTCGGCGCCGTTGTAGTCTTCGGGCAGGCAGAACATGCGGTGATGTTTGCCCTGGATCTGCGCCAGGCTGTAACCCATGCCCCCCAGGAAGCGATCGTTGGCAGTGAGCACGTGGCCATTAAGGTCAAACTCGATCACCGCCGTGGAGCGCACCAGCGCGGTGATGAGGTTTTCGTGGTCCCGGGACGCCTCGATGGTGCGGGTCAGGTCGCTGGAGTACACCGAGAAATTCTTGATCCGCCCGTCCGCGCCGCGCACCGGCTGCACGATGGAACGCAGCCACGCCTCCTTGCCGTTGCCGCGCAGCAGGCGCACCGTACCGGCAAAATGCTCGCCACGGGTCAGCGCACTCTTGACGCGTAGCTGCGACGGGTCCTGCTTGGCATGCACAGGCTCCAGGTCATCGATCGAACGACCGAGCAATTGCCCGCCCTGGTAGCCCATCTCCTGCAAAAAGATGCTGTTGACCGAAGCGATGCGCCCGTCCGGGTCAAGGGTCAGTGCCATCATTTCGCTTTCCAGGCTCTCCTTGACCTGCTGCAAACTGGACAATTCTTCGCGAAGAGCCGACAGCTCCTGTTTCAGGCGGGTGTTGAACATGGGGCACCGGTGGGCAAGTGGGAACTGGGATCTGACCTGCATCGGCGTTCGCGGGGTTTTCTTAAGCAAGCTTGAGTGATTTGTACAACTTTTTTTGAGCACCACCCGCGCCCGACCACCGATCGCCCCAAAATAACGCGCGAGCGCGCTGCAACCCTTCTATCAGGTATGCTTTTCGAGCAGGAAACATAAAGTAACAAATACCCAACCTGTTCGATAAGGAGCCCCGTTTTGGAGTTATCGACTGCCGCGTGGATGGTTCACGACACCCGCCTCATGTTTTGCGTCCTGCTGGCCATCGCCAGCATCATCGTGTTGATCAGCGCCACCAAGTTGCCGCCGTTCCTGTCGATCCTCATCGGCACGTTCATTGCCGGTGTCGGCGCCGGGCTGCCCCCGGAAGAAGTGGCCAAGGCGTTCAGCAAAGGCGCCGGGGCGATCCTTGGCGAAGCCGGGATCATCATTGCGCTGGGCTCGATGCTGGGCGCACTGATGGCCGAGTCCGGGGCTGCCGACCGCATTGCCACCACCCTGCTGGGGCTGGGCAAGGGCAAGTCGTTGCCCTGGGTGATGGCCTTGGTGGCGATGGTGATCGGCTTGCCACTGTTTTTTGAAGTGGGCCTGGTGATGATGGTGCCGATCATCTTTGTGATGGCTAAACGCTCGAACCAGCCCCTGCTGAAAATCGCGATCCCGGCGCTGGCGGGCATGACCACCCTGCATGCCTTGATGCCCCCGCACCCGGGCCCGTTGATTGCGGTGGGCGCGCTGCACGCCGACCTGGGCCTGACCATGTTGCTGGGGTTCTGCCTGGCGGTGCCTGCGGTGATCCTGGCGGGCCCGCTGTATGGCAATTGGTTGTCCAAGCGCATGCCGGTGGCCGAGCCTGAGGACATTGGCGCGCTGTTCAGCGCCCCGCCCAAGGCCCCGCGCCAGCCAGGCTTTGGCGTGTCGTTGCTGATCATCCTGTTGCCGGTGATCCTGATGCTCGGCAGCACCCTGGCCAAGGTGGCGATGCCTGCCCAGAGTAGCGTCGCGCTGACCTTGAAATTTCTCGGCGAACCGTTGATCGCCCTCGGCCTCGCCGTGATCGCCGCCGTGATCTGCCTGGGCTGGGCCGCCGGCATGCCTCGCGCCGACGTGGGCAACACCCTGCGTAAAGCGCTGGCGCCCATCGCGGTGCTGTTGCTGACCATCGGTGCCGGCGGCGGCCTCAAGCAAACCCTGCTAGACGCGGGCGTGAGCCAGACCATCAGCAAGGTCGCCGAAGGCGCGCACATGCCTTATCTGCTGCTGGCGTGGTTGATCGCCGTGGCCCTGCGCCAGGCAACTGGCTCGGCCACCGTGGCCACGACCACCACGGCGGGCATTCTGGCGCCGATGATGGCAGGCCTGGCGGCCACCCAGAGTTCACTGGTGGCGCTGGCGATTGGCGCAGGCTCGGTGTTTTTCTGCCACGTCAACGACGCCGGGTTCTGGATGGTGCGCGAGTACTTCGGGCTGCAATTGAAGCAGACGATTTGGGTGTGGTCGGTGTTGCAAACCATCGTGTCAGTGGTGGGCCTGGTCGGCACGCTGCTGTTGTGGCACTGGCTGACCTGACTGTTACCCCGCCAGGGTGTGGCGCTTGCTGAACAGCGCCACACTCACCACCCCGACCGCCCCCATCACCACGCAATACCCCACGCACACCCACGGCCGGGTGGGCATCAGCGCAATCAGCGCCAGCGGCGTGGTACTCGCCCACAACGCATAGGCGATGTTGTAGGTGAACGAAATTCCCGACACCCGCACCGGCGCCGGGAACAGGCTGACCATCACCGAGGGCACCGCGCCCACCACCCCGCAACACAGGCCCGCCACGGCATAGGCGGCGCCCACCCACACGTTGCCGATCAGGCTGGCGTATAGCACCGCAATGCCCACCGGCAACAGCAGGCTGTAGACCCACACCGCGCGCCACGCGCCAATACGGTCCACCAGCAGGCCGGCCACTACACAACCGATGTTCAAGAACACGATGCCCAACGCACTCAAGGCAAAGGTGTCGCCCGGGGTCATGCCGAAGGTTTTCTGCATCAGGGTCGGCGTGATCACCACCAGCACCACCACGGCGGAGGTGAGCACGCAGGTGAGGATCATCGCTGGCAGCAGCGCCTGGCGGTGCTCGCGCAGGACCGTGCGCAACGGCATTTCGGCGGCGGCCTGACGGCGCGCCTGCATGGCCAGGAACACCGGGGTTTCGCTGAGCCAGCGGCGCAGCCAGACGCCGATCACGCCGAACACACCGCCGAGCAAAAAGGGAAACCGCCAGGCGTAGTCGAGGATTTCGGCCGGTGTGAAGACCTGCGCCAACAGGGTCGCGGTCAAGGCGCCAAGCAGGTAGCCAAAGGTCAGCCCGGCTTGCAAAAAGCCCAGCGCATAACCGCGGTGCCTGGCCGGCGCGTGTTCGGCCACGAACACCCAGGCGCTGGGCACCTCACCGCCCACCGCCGCGCCCTGCAGCACGCGCAACGCCAGCAGGATCAACGGTGCGAAATAGCCGATTTGCGCGTAGGTAGGCATCACCCCGATCAGCAGGCAAGGCAACGCCATCATCAGGATGCTCAGGCTGAACACACGTTTGCGTCCCAAGTGGTCGGCAAAATGCGCCATCAGGATGCCGCCCAGCGGGCGCGCCAGGTAGCCGGTCACAAAGATGCCGAAGCTTTGCAGCAGGCGCAGCCATTCGGGCATTTGCGGCGGGAAAAACAGCTGGCTCAGGGTCAGGGCAAAAAACACGAAAATGATGAAATCATAGATTTCCAGGGCCCCGCCCAGGGCAGCCAGGCCCAGGGTTTTGTAGTCGGAGCGGGAAAAACGCTGCGCCTGTGGAGAAGAGGTGGCAGTCATGAAAAAGCTCGGCAGACAAACGAAATGGCGTGCAGGTTAGGAGCTGGGCGCACTCATGGCAATCGCGGCAGATATATTTGTTTTCCTCATGGATCGATGAGGATAACTACATTCCCAAAAGAATGATCGTAGGGGAAGATCCGCTCAATTCCCTCCAAAAATGCGACAGTGGATGTCATCCCCCGGCTAAAAGAGGGTGAGTCCAGGCGCCTGTCGTGGCTCAAGACTGCCGACACCATAATAAATACAAGAGGTAACACCACGTGGCCGATCCTATCGAAGAAAGCCGCTATGCCCGCTTTGCCCTGCGCTGCTCCAACTTTGCCGAACGCTGGTTTCCCGACTCCTGGGTGTTTGCCGCCCTGGCCGTGATCATCGTCGCCGTCGCGACCTTGGGCATGGGCGCCGCCCCCACCGAAGCCGCCAAGGCATTTGGTGACGGGTTCTGGAGTTTGATCCCGTTCACCATGCAGATGGCCTTTGTGGTGATTGGCGGGTACGTGGTGGCCAGCTCGCCACCGGCCGTCAAGTTGATCGACCGCCTGGCGCGTATTCCCAAGAACGGCCGCTCGGCCGTGGCGTGGGTGGCGCTGATTTCGATGGTCGCCTCCTTGCTCAACTGGGGCCTGTCGCTGGTCTTCGGTGGGTTGCTGGTGCGGGCCCTGGCGCGTCGCACCGATTTGCGCATGGACTACCGCGCGGCGGGGGCCGCAGCCTACCTGGGCCTCGGCGCCGTGTGGGCGCTGGGGCTGTCGTCCTCGGCCGCGCAGTTGCAGGCCAACCCGGCCAGCTTGCCGCCGTCGATTCTGGCGATCACCGGGATGATTCCCTTCACAGAAACGATCTTTCTCTGGCAGTCGGGGGTGATGTTGCTGGCGTTGATCGTGGTGTCGCTGGTCATCGCCTACGCCACGGCCCCCGGGCCCAACGCCGCGCGCGATGCCAAGGCCTGCGGCGTCGACCCGGCCTTCAACCTGCCCAAGCCGCAACCGCCGAGCCGTCCGGGCGAATGGCTGGAACACAGCCCGTTGCTCACCCTTTTGCTGGCGCTGCTGGCGGCCGGCTGGTTGTTCCACGAGTTTTCCACCAAGCCTGCGATCAGCGCCATCTCGGGGCTCAATACCTATAACTTCCTGTTCCTGATGGTGGGCGCGCTGCTGCACTGGCGCCCGCGCAGTTTTCTGGATGCGGTGGCGCGTGCGGTGCCGACCACAACCGGCGTACTGATCCAGTTCCCGCTGTACGGCTCGATCGCGGCGTTGATGACCGTGGTCAAGGGCGGTGATGGCCAGACCCTGGCGCACCATATTTCGACCTTCTTTACCTCAATCGCCTCCCACGACACCTACGCCCTGTTGATGGGCGTCTACTCGGCGGTGCTGGGCTTCTTTATACCGTCGGGCGGCGGCAAGTGGATCATCGAAGCGCCCTACGTGATGCAAGTGGCCAACGACCTGCAATACCACCTGGGCTGGGCGGTGCAGATCTACAACGCCGCCGAGGCGCTGCCCAACCTGATCAACCCGTTCTATATGTTGCCGCTGCTCGGCGTGCTGGGGTTGAAGGCGCGCGACTTGATCGGTTTTTCATTCGTGCAGTTGCTGGTGCACACGCCGCTGGTGCTGTTCCTGTTGTGGGCATTGGGCACGACGTTGAAGTATTTGCCGCCGGTGGTGCCGTAGGTTAAATCGTGTCGATATCCAGATCGTAGGGGGCACCGATGACGTGCCCCCCGGTGATGACGGCGATGGCCTGGTCGTTGTCGATGAGCTCGGGCGGGGCTGTGGCCAATGGTTCCTCGGTGGTATTAAGAGCGTGCGCCT
>NZ_JBSVWN010000079.1:0-18192 GCF_054071325.1 Pseudomonas sp. SDO5215_S409
CGCGCGAGGCACTTGAAGCCGTAGTCAATAAGTAAATTATTTCGAAAACAGTACAATAGCGCAGGGCGGCCATGTCGGGCACCAGCATCACGTTGACCGACATCTGCCGCAGGCGCTTGACCAACCCATGAATACGCTGCTCGGCGGCCCAGGGCAGGGTGATCATCACCTGGTTGACCTGTTCGGAGCGGATCAGCTTTTCCAGGTCGCGGGTATTGCCCAGCAACGGCAGGTTGCTCAACTCCTTGGGGATGCGTTCGGTGCGGTCGTCGATAAAACCGATCAGGCCCGAGCGAATGTCACCGTTGCGTCGCAGGTGGTCGGCCACGTGCACGGCGGTGTCGGTGAAGCCCAGGATCACGGTGCGTTGCAGGTATTTGCCGCCCTTCATCAGGTGGCGGTACAGGCGCAGCATCAGCACCCGCTCCAGGCCGAACAACGCAAGGCTTGCGATGTACCAGACCACCAGGTTGCGGGGGTTGAATTGCGGGAACATCGCCAGGATCTGGTACATGAACAGCAAGATGCAAAACGCCGACGACCAGGCCACCAGCATGGTCCTGAAGCGCAGGCGATTGCTGAACAACTCTTCGGAATACACGCCCAGGGCGTGGAACAGAATCAGCGTCAGTACCGCGAAAAACACCAACAGGCCCAGGAAATGGCTGCGCAGTTCAGGCGCCATGGGCTCGGGGTAAAAGGCTAAAACCAGCGCTGGCAAAATGGCGGTGGCGCCGTGGATCAATTTCACAAAAACAACAAAAAACTCGATGAAACCAGCCCGGGTCAGAAACAGGCTGTCGACAGACGACTTGTCACGCATAACACATCCCTCATTGCACGCCAGGGCTTCCATGTTCGACTGCTCATCCGTAAGGCAGGGGTCGCATTACAAATGTCGCGAATCCAACGATGCTTCTCTGGGTAATACGCAATTACCAATCTTGTTTACGGGGAATTTGCGCAGTAGTGGCTAAAGGATGGTTCTCTTTGTATTGGTCGTCAAGGTTTTGACTTTACTTTGAGAGTGGCGTTCTAGGCACATCAGGTAGGGTTCCCCTCGACAAATAATTGACAAGATCGTTCTATTTTTTTTGGTTTGTTGTTAAAAATGCTGGCGTTTTGGAGTGTAGGAACAAAAATCAGAATTTTCCTGCAAGGTGCAGAAGCTTTTTTTTGACGGGGTGTAGGAAGGGGGACAAGCGGGGTTCACGCGGGGGGCGCCAAGGGCGTTCGACGGTCGAGTGGGTGAGGCGATGGAAGCGCACCGGCTCCCACCGCACCCACCGGTTCAGCCCAATCGCGCGGCCGCCCTGGCGACGATTTCGGCGCGGGCCTTGCGCGACGATGCCGTGCGTTGGCGAGCGTCTTCGAGCACCGCCACCGGTGCGGTTTCTGGCCGGCCTGCGTTAAAGGGCGGGGCGGGCGCGTACTCGATCTGCAATTGCACCCGTTGCGCTTGTGCTTCGCCGTACAGTTCGGCCACCAGGGTCAGGGCAAAATCGATCCCCGCCGTAATCCCGCCACCGGTCAGCAGGTTGCCGTCACGGACCACGCGCTCCTGCACCGCGATGGCGCCCAGCGGGGCCAGCAGGTCGTGATAGGCCCAATGGGTGGTCGCCCGGCGCCCGCGCAACAAACCGGCGGCGCCCAGCACCAAGGAGCCGGTGCACACCGAGGTCACATAACGCGCCGTCAGCGCTTGGGCCTTGAGAAACGCCAGGGTCGGCGCGTCTTCCATCAACGGCCCCACGCCTGCACCGCCGGGTACGCAGACCACGTCCAGCACCGCGCACTCGTCGTAGGTGGTGGTAGGCGTGAACGCCAGCCCGGTGCTTGAGGCCACCGGCGAGCGGTCTTTGCCCACCAGGTGCAGTGTCACGTCCGGCAAGGCGCCCAGTACGTCGTAGGGCCCGGTGAGGTCCAGTTGCTGGAGGCCGGGAAACACCAGAAAGCCGATCTGCAAGGTCATGCGCAAACTCCTGAGGGTGGGGTGGACGGCTCCACTCTAGTGGCCTAGGCTTTGGCGCATACGCCATACAGCCCACTAATTACGCCAAATCATGCCCAAGATCATCCATGTCCTCGCGTTTCCCAATGTGCAGGTGCTCGACGTCACCGGGCCGCTGCAAGTGTTCGCCTCGGCCAACGACCTGGCGCGTTCCCAGGGGCTGGCGGTGCCTTATGCGGTCAACGTGATTGCGGCGCAGGCCGAGCCGGTGCTGACCTCTGCCGGCCTTGCGCTGGTGGCCGCGCCGCTGCCTGCCGCGCATTTGCCCTGCGACACCCTGGTGATCGCCGGAGGCTGGGGCGTCTACGGCGCCGCCGAAGACCCGGCGCTGGTCGACTGGGTTCGCCACAAGGCCGTGCAGGCGCGCCGAATGGCCTCGGTGTGCACCGGCGCGTTCCTGTTGGCGGCCAGCGGTTTGCTCGACGGCTGCCGCGTAGCCACGCACTGGACCCGGTGTGAAGAGCTGGCGCGCAAATACCCGAAGCTTCAGGTGGAAGCCGACCCGATTTTTATCCGCCAAGGCGCGGTGTGGACCTCGGCCGGGGTCACCGCCGGTATCGACCTGTGCCTGGCCCTGGTGGAAGCCGACCTGGGCCGCGCCGCGGCACTGGAAGTGGCGCGTCACCTGGTGGTGTTTCTCAAGCGGCCCGGGGGGCAGGCGCAGTTCAGCGTGACCTTGTCCCTGCAAGAGGGCGGCAGCCGGTTTGCCGAGCTGCACGCCTGGATCGCCGAACACCTGCACCTGGACCTGAGCGTCGCCACCCTGGCCGCCGAGGCGGGCATGAGCGAGCGCAGCTTTGTGCGTCACTACCGCAACGCCACCGGCCAGACGCCCGCCCGCGCCGTGGAGCTGATCCGCGTGGAAACCGCACGCCGCCACTTGGCAGACAGCAGCGCCTCGATCAAGCGCATCGCCGTGCAATGCGGTTTTGGCTGTGAAGAAACCCTGCGCCGCAGCTTTCTCAGGGCCTTGTCGGTGACACCCCAGGCTTACCGCGAACGGTTTGCGCCGAGCAGTTCCAGCAGCGCATCCAGCGTGGCCTGCGGCGCCTCCTGAGGAATGTTGTGGCCCACGCCCGGCAACACCTGCCGGCGATAAAACCCGCTGAAGTGCGCCACGTCATCATCCACCTGCGGCGCAGGCCCCACGCCGTCATCGGCCCCGCACAACGACAGGGTCGGCACCGAAATCACCGGCTGCAACGCCAGCGCCTGCTCGATCGACTCCAGCGCCGGGTCGCCGGGCGCGTACATGAACCGGTGGCGATAAGAGTGGATCACCACCTCGACAAAATCCGGGTTATCAAACGACGGCGCGGTGTGGGCATACAGCGCGGGCCCCTCGGCCCAGGTCGGTGACCACAGCGACCAGAGCAACTGGCACAGCTCAGCCCGATTGGTCGTCAACCCGTCGGCGCCCCGCTGGGTGTGAAAGTAGAACTGATACCACAAGCGGTGCTCCTTTTCTGGCGCCCTGGGTGTGATCGATTTGGCGATGTCCTGAATGTTGTACCCATCCCCCGTGACCAACCCGCGCACCCGCTCCGGCCACAACGCCGCGACGATACACGCCGCGCGCCCGCCCCAGTCATACCCCGCCAGCGTGGCCGTGGCGATGCCCAGCGCATCCATGAAATCCAGCAAGTCCTTGCCCAGCGCAGCTTGCTGGCCGGAGCGCATCACCTGCGCATCCACAAAACGGGTAGGGCCGTACCCGCGCAAATACGGCACCAACACCCGATAACCGCGCGCGGCCAACACCGGCGCAATCGCGTCATAGGCGCGTGGGTCATACGGGAAACCGTGCAACAGAATCACCGCCTCCCCCTCCTGCGGGCCATGGGCCTCGTAGGCGATATCGAGCAGGGGGGTGCGGGTGTAGAGCAGCGGTGCGATAGCGGTCATGGCAATCCCGGGGGGCGATCAAAGGTGTGACCACTGTAGCCGGTGGGTGTGACGTGCGTAGGTGTGAATGACGACGATTGGTTGACTTGTCTAGCCCGCGTGCCGGGTGGGATGGCGTTCAAATCTGCGCATGGCAGATAACGTGCTTGAAGTGATGCCGCCACAACTCCACCCCCAACTGGCCGGTGCGGTCCAGTGAGGAACCCACGGTCAGGTCGCTGATCAGCGTCGGCTGCAACCCGGCGTCAAACAGCGCGAACCCGGCGGCCAGCACGCAGGTGTCGGTCTGGATGCCGCACACCAGCACACGCTCTGGTGCGAGGCTTTTGAGGTGCAGGAGGGTGTCGGGCGTGGGCGCGTAGCCGTGCTTGATGAAGATGCGGTCGGCGGCGATCAGGCTGTCGTCATCCGGCGCGGGTTGCCAGCCCAATTGGCGCGCGAAAGGGGTGACGCTTTCGTCATGGCGCTCCACTGTCGCCACCGAAGGCATCCGGCCCAGCAGGCGGTTGATGCCCTCCACCAGCCAGTCGGGCGGGGCGAAGGAGGGTTGCACATCGATGATCAGTAGAACCTGGCGCATGGCGTTTCCGGCAACGGTGGAAAGGCCAGGCAGTTTGCCTGACAAACACCGGTTACCACAAAAGCCGGTTCAGCCCCAAAGCGCAGGCGCCAGGTGAGTGCAGGTGGCCACTCACTCTGCAGTCCCACTTACCGCCACCGACGGCGGCCCGCGCTTAGGGCTGCCACGTGGTCTTCTCCCCACTCAGTTTGCGATCCAGAAACGTCGCGGCACTGATCAACGCCAAATGACTCAAGGCCTGCGGTGTATTGCCCAAGTGCCGCGCCTGGCCGTCAAACTCTTCGGCATACAGGCCCAGCGGGTTGGCATAGCGCAAAAGCTGCTCGAACTCCAAATGCGCCTTTTCCACCTGGCCAGCCCGGGCCAGGCATTCCACGTACCAGAACGAGCACGCCACAAACGCACCTTCGGTCCCTTGCAGCCCGTCTATCTGGCTGTCGTCGTTGCGGTAGCGGTACACCATCCCGTCGCGCACCAGGCTTTTCTCGATTGCTTCCAATGTGGACAGCCAGCGCGGGTCGGTCGCGGCGACAAAGCGCACCAGTGGCATCAGCAGCATCGACCCGTCGAGCGCCGTGCTGCCGATATGCTGCACAAAATGCCCGCGTTCTTCGTTCCAGAAGTTGCTCCAGATGTCGGCGTAGATCGCCTGGCGGGTTTCATCCCAGCGGGCAAACGGCGCGGGCAGCGAGCGTTTGGAGGCCAGGCGGATCGCCCGGTCCACCGCCACCCAGCACATCAGGCGCGAGTGCAGGAAGTGGTGCTGCTCGCCGCGCATTTCCCAGATGCCCACGTCTTGCTGGTTCCAGGTTTCGCACACCTGGTCCACCACTTCCACCGTGTGTTTCCAGCCCTGGTGAGAGATGGCCTCACCGTATTTATTGACCAAATACACGGCGTCCATCAGCTCGCCAAAAATATCCAACTGCACCTGCGTGTAAGCCTCGTTGCCAATACGCACGGGCCGCGCACCGCCGTGGCCGCTCAGGTGGCCCAGCTCGGTTTCGGGCAGTTCCTGGCGCCCGTCGAGGCCATACAGGATATTGATTTTCATCGGCTGCCCGCAGCAGTCGCTCACCCGGCCCTTGAGCCAGCGCATGTAGCTGTTGGCTTCCTCGACAAACCCCAGGCGCATGAACGCGTAGACGGTGAAGGAGGCGTCGCGGATCCAGGTGTAGCGGTAGTCCCAGTTACGTTCGCCGCCCGGGGTTTCGGGCAGGGCGAAGGTGGCGGCGGCCAGGATCGCGCCGTGCTTGCGCGAGGTCAAAAGCTTCAAGGCCAGGGCCGAGCGGTTGACCATTTCGCGCCAGCGCCCGCGGTAGTTGGACTGGCTGATCCAGCCGCGCCAGAATTTCAACGTGCGTTCCAGGTGCCGATCGGTGTCACCGCTTTTGACCCGTGGGTCTTCCACGGCCCCCAGCACCCACTCGGCGCCTTCGCCCTGCTGGAGGGTCAAGCAGGCCACTGCGGCGTCGCCGTCCACTTGCAGGTCATGGCTGCTGGCCAGGCGCAGGCCGGGTTGGCCGGTGGCACTGAAGCACGCATCGCCGCTGTCCAGCGACACCTCGGTGCGCGCGCGGGCGTAGTCATGGCGCACCGCGCAGCGCATGTGCAGCGTGGCCTTGCCGCTGACGACCCGCACGCGGCGCACCAGCAGCGGCAGGTCATCGACCTCTTCGCTGACGGTGAGCAGGTCGGTGATCTCCACCACGGCCTCATCGCTCAGCCAGCGGGTTTGCAGCACGTTGGTGTCGGGCAGGTAGATCTGCTCGCGGCGGGCGTCGGGCAGGTCGGGGGTCAGTTGGAAAATCCCCGCGTCGGGGGTGTCCAGCAGCGCGCAGAAAATGGACGGGCTGTCGAATTCCGGCCAGCAGAAAAAATCCACGCTGCCCTTGTCGTTGATCAATGCCGCGCTGCGCATGTCACCAATGATGCCATGGGCATCGATCGCACTTTGTGCCTCGTTTTTCAAATCAACCATTGCCACGAAACTCCGGATAAAGGCTCATGCCGCCGTCAATGAACAAAGTGCTGCCCACCACATAATCGGAGGCGTCACTGGCCAGCCACACCACCGCGTTGGCGACGTCCTGCACATCGCCCACGCGGCCATAGGGGATCAACTTGAGCAGCGCCTGCTCGGCCTCGCCTTCAGTGGCGGCGCGGTTGATGGCCGTGCGAATCGCCCCTGGCGCAATGCCGTTGATGCGGATGCGCTGTGGGCTCACTTCTTGCGCCAGGGTGCGCATCAGCAAATCGACGCCGCCTTTGGAGGCGGCGTAATTGACATGCCCGGCCCACGGGATCTGCTGGTGCACCGAGCTCATGTGGATGATTTTCCCGGCGGCCCGCGACACGCCTTCACGAACCCCCTGGCGATTGAAAATACGCAGCGCCGCCCGCGCGCACAGGAACTGGCCGGTGAGGTTGACGCCAATCACTGCGTTCCAGTCGTCCAGGGTCATGTCCACGGCGGCGGCGTCCCGTTGCAGGCCCGAATTGGCCACCAGAATGTCCAGGTGGCCAAACGCATCCAGGGTCTGTGCAAACAGCCGCTCCACGTCCGCCTCGCGGGACACGTCGGCGCCAATCGCAATCGCCCGGCCACCGTTGGCGTTGATCTGCGCCGCCAGCGCTTGGGCCGGGGCCGGCTGGGCGTTGTAGTTCAACACCACCGCCGCCCCGGCCTCTGCCAGCGCCTTGGCCGCCCCCGCCCCAATCCCGGAACTGGCGCCGGTGACCAGCGCCACTTGTTGCTCCAACGAAATGCGCATTGCCTGTCCTGCCTTTTCAGAGAGTCCAGTCAGCTGACTGGTGGCACGCGGTACAAGTTCAGCGCTGCGTGGCGGGCGCAGGCGCGGGGCCTGGGGCTGACCTGTCATAAGTGACAGTAGATGCGCGGGCGCCCTTACCCGATGCTGTGGGCTCCTTGAGCCCTGCCAGTGAAGCTGATGAGACAGGCCCTCGCCGCGCTTTTTTTCCTGTTGGTCATCACGGGGGCCCCGGCCGCTCCCCGTGACGCTGCCGAGCGCGAGGTGTTCCTCCGGGCGCTGGTCGCGCGCATGACCCCCGAAGAAAAGGCCGGGCAACTGCGGCTGGTGAGCCACGAGGCCACGCAGACCGAGCGCCTGGAACAGGTGGCCAACGGGCAGGTGGGGGGCCTGTTCGGCATGGCGACACTGCCCGAACTGCGCGCCTTGCAGGACGCCGCCGTGCAGCGTAGCCGGTTGGGCATTCCGTTGTTTTTCGGCTTTGACAGCGTGCACGGGCACCGCACGATTTTCCCCATCGGCCTGGCGTTGGCGTCCAGTTGGGACCCCCACGCCGTGGCGCTGAGCGCCCGCATCACTGCGCTGGAAGCAAGTGCCGACGGCCTGAACATGACCTTTGCGCCCATGGTGGACATCAGTCGCGATGCGCGTTGGGGGCGGGTGTCCGAAGGGTTGGGCGAAGACACGTACCTGGCCTCGCGCATGGCCGCGGTCATGGTGCGGGCCTTTCAAGGCCAGGACCCGTGCGCCCGCGGCAACCTTATGGCGGCGGCCAAGCATTTTGCCCTGTACGGGGCGGCGGAAGGCGGGCGTGACTACAACGCCGTGGACATGAGCCTGCGGCAGATGCACCAGCAGTATTTTGGCCCTTACCAGGCGGCGATCCAGGCCGGGGCCGGGGCGATGATGGTCACGTTGGGGTCGGTCAACGGCGTGCCTGCCACGGCCAATCGCTGGCTGTTGCACGAGGTGCTGCGCGAGCAGATGGGCTTTGGCGGGCTGGTGCTGAGCGATCATGGCGCGGTGCAGCAGTTAATCGCCCACGGCGTGGCCGGCAACGCCGCCGAGGCCGCGCAACAGGCCCTTCAGGCTGGTGTGGAAATGAGCATGAATGACACGTTTTATGCCCAGGCGTTGCCCGCGCTGATCCGCTCGGGAGCCATCGCCGGGCCGGTCATCGATCAGGCCGTGCACGATGTGCTGGCGGCCAAGTACGCCATGGGCTTGTTTGACGACCCCTATCGACGCCTCGGCAACGCCGCGCAAGGCCCTGTTGAGCACCGCCGGTTGCATCGCGCATACGCGCGGGACGTGGCGCGCAAAACCCTGGTGCTGCTGAAAAACCGTGCGGCGACCTTGCCGCTCGCGCGCAGCGCCACGCTGGCCGTGATCGGCCCGTTGGCCAAGAGCCGCCTGGACATCCTGGGCAGTTGGTCCGCCCTTGGCGACCCCCACCAGGCGGTGAGTGTGTATGACGGCTTGCAACAGGTGGCGGGGCCAAGGCTCTTGTATGCGCGAGGTGCCAACGTCACGCAGGACCCGGACGTGATCAGCTACCTGGGCGATGACGAAATCGAATTCGACCCGCGCCCGGTCGCGCAGATGATCGACGAAGCGGTGCAGGTCGCTCGCCAGGCCGACGTGATCATTGCCGTGGTGGGGGAGGCGCGCAGCATGTCCCACGAGGCCGCCAGCCGCACCCGCCTGGATTTGCCCGGGCACCAGGGCGAGTTGATCAGGGCCCTCAAAACCACCGGCAAACCGCTGGTGCTGGTGTTGATGAACGGGCGGCCGTTGGCGATTGGCGAGCAGGTCGAGCAGGCCGATGCCGTGCTGGAAACCTGGTACGCCGGCACCGAGGGCGGCAATGCGATTGCCGACGTGCTGTGGGGCGACTACAACCCGTCGGGCAAGCTGGCCATGACCTTTCCCCGCTCTGTCGGCCAGGTGCCGGTTTATTACAGCGTGCTCAATACCGGGCGCCCTTACATACCCGGTGAGCCGCGTAATTACACGTCGCAGTATTTCGACGAGCCGGTGGGCCCGCTGTTTGCGTTCGGGCATGGCTTGAGTTACACGCGCTTTGGCCTGTCGACGGTGAGGCTGTCGAGCAAAATCATGCCGCGCAACGGGCAAATAACCGCCCAGGTCACCTTGACGAACACCGGCGCCCGCCGGGGAGAAACCGTGGTGCAGCTGTACATCCGCGACGTGGTCGCCTCGGTCAGCCGCCCGGTCAAGGAACTCAAGGGGTTTGAAAAAGTCATGCTGGAGGCGAGCGAACGCAAAGTCATTACGTTCGCCCTGGGTGAACACGACCTGAAGTTTTACAACGCCCACCTGCAGTACGCCGCCGAGCCCGGCACGTTCGAGGTACAGATCGGCCTGGACTCGGTAAACGTTGAAACGCAGCGCTTCGAGCTGCGTTAAGTCATTTCGGCGCCTTAAGCCCTTGGGTGTTCGCGACGTGTGACCACAGGCTCACGGGGCGCCCACGCTGGGCAAAAAATTCCATCTCGCGTTTGATCCCGCCGCTCAACTCCCACCCTGGCAAGTCCAGCACGATCAGCTCGTCCAGCAGTTCCATGAACACCGCATCCACGGGGGCCCAGAGCTTGCCGATGGCCGCGTTGTCTTTGTCCACAAAGGCCAGGTTGATCGGGTGCGACATGGACACTTGGCTGAACACCGCATGCCCGGCCTCGATGAGGCGGGCTGCCACCTGGTTGCAGGCCAGGAAACGCTCGTGGACCACGCTGGCATCGGCGTGGCTGTAAGGGCAGGCGAGAAAAATCTTGCGCATAAAAACCTCTTTTTATGTGGATTAATTGTGTGAAATATGTTGATTTATTGACCGTTATTGTCTGTTTCAGCCGTCCCTCACTCACTTATGGAGCCGCGATGCGCCCCAACGAACGCCGCCAGCACATCCTCGAACTGTTACGCCAACGCGAACGCATCTCCGTTGACGAACTGGCCCGTACCTTGGGTTCCTCGCAAGAAACCATCCGCCGTGACCTGGCCGACCTGAGCGACGCAGGCCAGGTCACCAAGTTTCACGGGGGCGCCTCGTTGCCGCCGCGGGGCGAGCACGAAAACGCGTTCCAGACCCGCATGAACGAGTTCTCCCAAGAGAAACGCGCCGTGGCGCGCTACGCCGCCGGGCTGTATTCGCCGGGCGACAGCCTGTTGATCGACACCGGCACCACCACGCTGTTTTTTGCCCGGGAGCTGTCGCGGCTCAACCGCATCACCGTGATCACCAACTCCCTGCAAATTGCCGAGAGCATCGGCGCCAGCGGCAACCGGGTGTTCATGATCGGTGGCGAGTACCGCCCCGAATCCAACCAGAACAGCGGCCCGCTGGCGCTGGAGCAGATCACCCGCTTCAACGCCGAACATGCGGTGGTCACCATCGGTGCGCTGAGCGTTGACGGTGCGTTCGACTTCTCCATCGAAGAGGCCGAAATCGCCCGCGCCATGATTGCCCGCGCGCGCTACCTCACGGTGATCGCCGACGCGTCCAAGCTGGGCCGCAGCGCCTTGTTCCAGGTGTTCCCCCTGGCGCGCATCGACCGGTTGATCATCGACCGCAAACCCGTGGGGGAACTGGCCGCTGCCCTGGCCCGCGCCAACGTCGAGGTGCACGAGGCGCCGGCCGGTCAGAAAGCCGATTGGTAATTACAGGTAATGCTGGATCGGCGGCATCTGCTCCAACTGCTTGCGCCGGGTCAGCCACACGCTGGCAAACACCAGCGCCCCCACGCCGATCAGGCCGAGCACGTAGTACTGCGCCACGCGAAAGTCCGCCGGGATGATGAACACGCACAGCTCCACGAACAGCCACAGGCAGGCGCCGGCCACTACCGGCCATTCCCACTTGCCCAGGGTGAAGTCGTCGGCGTGGTGCAGGTGTTTGTGGCGGGTGCCGATGTACAGCAACACCGTGGCGCTGTAGAGCAGGGCGGGCAGCAGGGTGGCGGCGCCCAGGATCTGGGTGAGGGCGTCGGCGTCGCTGTAGAAGCTGGCCACGATGATCATCGGGATCAGCGCCGCCACCAGCGTTGCCCACAGCGGGCCGCCGGTGGGCCGTGGGACATAGCTCAACGCGTCGGAAAACGGCAGGCGGCCGTCACGGGCCATGGCGTGGATCAGGCGGCTGTTGCTGGTCATGATCACCAGGCCGCACGCGAAGATCGCCACGCACACCACCACCAGGATGATCTTGCTCAGGGTTTCGCCCAAAGTGATGCGAATCACATCGGCCACTGGCGCCGAACTTCTGCTGAGCTCGGCCACCTGGTCGCCCAGGCCCATGCCGATCACCATCAGAAACAGCGTGCCCATGACCCCGCTGGCAAGCACCGCATGCACCATGGCACGCGGCACCACTTGTTTGGGGTTGAGGGTTTCTTCGGCGAGGTTCGCCGCCGCTTCCCAGCCCACCAGGGTGAAGGCGCCGAGCAGGCCCGAGAGCATGAACGGGCCAAGCCAGCCGTAGTAATGCTCGGTGGGGGCAATGCCGGTGGACAGCAGGTTGGAGGCGTGGCCCTTACCGAAAAAGGTCACGGCAATACCGATGCCGACGATCAGGCCGATCATGGCGATGACTTCGGCGCCCACCGCCATGTTGTTGATCCAGGTAAGGATCGGCGTCGACCAGATGATCAGCAGCATCTGGATAAACAACACCACCACCGTGGTGATCGCCCCGGCGGCGGGGGAATAGTCCAGCCCCAACAGCGGAAACAGCGCCACCTGCGCCAGCCCGTAGTCCACCGCCAACAGCACCACGGCGATAAACGCAAAGCTCATCCAGCCAAACCACCAGCCCAACACCGGGTTGACCAGGCGGCTGGCCCATTGGTAGCTGAAGCCCGACAAAGGGATTTTGCTGGCCAGCAGGCCGAACACCAGGGCCACCAGCAAGGTGCCAAGGGTTGCGATGGGCCAGGTCCACATGCCGATGGGGCCACTGGAGATCAGCACCGAACCGTAGGTGGAAAACAACCCGGTGGTGATCGAGATAAACGAGAAGGCGACGGCGAAGGACTCGAACTTGCCCAGGGAGCGTTCAAATTGTTCCTTGTAGCCGGTGCTGCTCTCGGACGAGGTGTGCGCACTTGAGAGAATCTCAGACATCGCAATGTCTCCTTCAATAAAAACCAAGGACAAGACTCAGCCCGCCGGTCGAGTCAACGACCGGCGAAACCTGAGGCTTAACGGGGGTAACGCACTGGGTATGCCAGGGTGTTTTCTTGTTGTGGTTTTGCCTGTTTCAACGCAATGGACCGGTCATTCCCTTGGCCGTGGTGCCGGTGACGACAGGCCTGTCGTCACCGTTCGCTCAGCGCCAGCTGCGACAGCGCATGACGGCTTCGCTGAAGGTGTCCCCCCAGCCCTGGGCCGTCGCCGCGCTGACCTTGGGGTAAAACTCGGTGCGGGTGTTGCGCGGTATGGTCAGTTGCACCCCCAGCCCGCGTGCGGCCAGGGCGGCGCAGCCCAATGCGGTGAGTTCGTCAAAGCGCTGGGTGACGATGCACCGTTGCAAGGCGTCGGCGAGAAACTGCGCAAAGTAGGGGCTGCGCGCCAGGCCGCCATCGATGCACAGGCGATCGGTGACGCTCAGGAACTGGTCCATCGCGTTGATCACTTCGACGCTGCGCAGGGCCACGCCTTCCAGCACCGCCTGGCACATGTCCTGGCGGGTGGTGCCGCCGTGCATGCCCACCCACAAGGCCGCGGCGCTGCGGTCCCAGTGCGGGCAGGCCAGGCCCGACAGCGCGGGCACGAACGCCAGGCTGCGGCCGATGGCCGGGGGCTCGTCGAAGCTTGCGAGTTCAGAAAAATCGTTGAACAAGCCCAGTCGCCCGGCCCATTCCACCGCGGCGCTGGCGTCGTACACGCCGCCGTCCATGGCGTAGACAGGCTTGCCATCGACTTGCCAGGCGACGGTGGCCAGCAGGCCTTTGTCGGGGGCGCGGATGATCTGGTCGCCGGTCAGGGTCAAGGCAAAGGCGCCCGTGCCAAAGGTGATCTTGGCGTCACCGGCATTGCGGCATCCGTGGCCGTACAGCGAGGCTTGCTGGTCGACCACCGAGGCGGTGACGGGGGTTGCGCCGATCTCGCCAAAAGAACCGACGGTGTCGCGAATCGGCGGCAGGGTATGCAGGGGCACGCCAAACAGCGCGCACAGCTGCGGGTCCCATTGCCCGGTGGCAAGGTTCATCAACGAGGTGCGCGAGGCGGTGGTGATGTCGGTGGCGAACACCCCGGTGAGGCGGTCCAGAAACCACGCGTCACTGGTGCCCAGGCGCAGGCGGCCGGCCTTGAGTGCCTGTTGCGCGGCGGGCAGGTGCTGCACGATCCAGCTCAGTTTGCTGGCGGAAAAATACGGGTCCAGCGGCAACCCGGCGCGCTCCAGGGTCAGCGCCTCGCCGCCCGCGGCGCGCAACTGTTCGATGGCGGCGCCGGTGCGGTTGTCTTGCCACACGATCACTGGCGACAACGGCTCGCCGGTGAGCGCATCCCACGCCAGGCAGCTTTCCCCCTGGTTGGCCAGGCCGATGGCGTCGACATGCCCGGTGGCTTCCAGGCAACGTTGCAGGTTGGCCAGCAGTTCCAGTGGATCGTGTTCGACCCAGCCCGGTTGCGGGTGATGCTGCTGGTGACGCAGGGCCAGCTGGATATCGGCCGAGCCGTCTTGCGTCACCACCAACACGCGGGTGCTGGTGGTGCCCTGGTCCAGGGCGGCAATTCTCATGGTGTCTCTCCTCGGCGGGTTTCGGGGGTATGGCCGACAAAGTCGACATCAAGTTGCTGGATGCTCGCGCTGAGCCTGAGGCGGGCGATGGGGATCAGGATGCGGCGCTCCGGCAGGCAGGCCAGCGTGCGGCTCCAGATCGGCTGGCCGTCGGCGCGCACGGTCAGTACGCCTTGGGTGGCCTTGGCGACCCGCAATTGCAAATGTTCAAGGCCGGCGACGCCGGTGGGCGCGAACCGCTGGGGCACGCACAGCTTCAGCGGCGCACTGCAGGTGATCGCCAGCGTGTGGTGGGCGCGGGGGATTTCGCCGCGCAGGTCGCGGGCCAGCAGGCGGGCGATCTTGCGCCCTTCGCGCCAGGACCAACCGGCGGTTTCCACCGGGCGCAGCAGGTTGCCCGCGGCGAAGTAGGCCGGGTCGGAACAGCGGCCGTACTGGTCGATGACCGGGCCGCCGCTGGCCGGGTCCAGGTGCAGGTGGCTCTGGCGCACCAGGCTGGCTTCGGGCAGGAAGTTGCCGGTGAGCAACACGCCGTCACACGGCACGCGCTGCACCTGCCCGTTGGCCAGGCGCACGCTGGCGGCCTCGACGCGGCCCGTGCCGTGGATCTCCAGCAATTGGGCACCGTAATGCACCGGCACCCCGCACAGCTTGGGGAACAGCGACAGCGGCCAGCGGGCGGTGGCGCGCATGTTGGTTTCGATCATCGCCACGGGTTTGATTCCGGCACGGCGGCAACTGAGGATCGACGACAAGCTGACCAGCTCCGTGCCGACAATCAGCGGCCGCTCGAATGGCTTGAGGTTGTGCAAGTACAGGTAGGTTTGCAGCGCTCCCGTGTTGATCACCCCCAATGGCCGGTCGCCGCCGATCAAGCGCGCCGAACGCGGGTTTTCGCGCACGCCGGTGGCCAGCAGTACTCGTTGGGCATGCAGGGTCGAGGGGCCTGAGTCGCTGACCAACTGCAGGTGGCCGCCAGGCTCCAGGTGGGTGACGGTGTGCCCCAGGCGCAGGTCGACACCGGCGCTGATGGCCTCGTCCACGTTGCGCCGGGCGTAATCCGGCCCGGTGTAGAGCCGGCCGTACTCCCGGAACCCGAACGGCGGGTGCCCGCAGTGGCGCGGCACGCCACCGGCGAGGTTTTCACGCTCGATCACCACCACGTTTTGCACGCCTTGGCGGCGCAGCTCGACGGCCGCCGACAACCCGGCCGGACCGCTGCCGATAATCGCCACGTCTACCTGTTCAGGCTTCATGGGCAACCCCCGTGGCTAACGGCAGGGCGAGACGCCCGGCGCTCAATTGGGCGACACGGCCGCCGCAGTAAAAGCCCTGGCAGCGGCCCATGCAGGCGCGGGTCCGGCGCTTTAAGCCGCCGAGGTCGCCGGGGGGCAGGGGGCTGTCGAAGGTTGCCTGGATTTCCCGCGAGGTCACCCATTCGCAGTGGCACACGATCTCGCCGTAGCCCGCCTGCTGGTAATCCCTGGGCAAGTGCTCGGCCAGGTTTGGCAATTGCGGCCAGGTCAATGACGTGAGGGCCTCATGGCGCCGGTCATACACCTGGAACACGTGACGGGCGATGCCCAATGCGGCGGTGAGCCCGGTGGAGCGAATGCCGCCGACGGTAATCCAGTGATGCTCGGCGTGCCGGTGAATGCGGTATTCCTTTTTGTCACTGGCCGGGCGCAGGGCCGCGTAGGTGGCGGTGACGGGCATGTCGGCCAGGGCGGGGATCCGTGTGACGGCGGCGTCGATCAGCTGCGCCAGCACCTGAGGGTTCAGGGCGGCGTGCACGCGGTCGTCCTGTTCTTCGGCGGTGGGCCCCACCAGCACATTGCCAAACACGGTGCGGGTGATGACGATGCCTTTGGTGCGTTCGTCGGGCACCGGCAACACGATGTGGCCGAGCAAGCGGGCGGCCGCCTTGTCAAACACCACGAACTGGCCTTTGCGCGGGTGGATGCTAAAGGTGCGGGTGCCCAGCAAGCGTTGCTCCAGCAGGTCGCCGAACAGCCCGGCGCAGTTGATCACCGTGCGCGCGCGGTGAGTGCCGTGCGGGGTGGACAGGTGCCAGCAGTCGCCGTCGAAATGGCCGTCTTGGACCTCAGTGCCCAGCAGCACCCGGGCACCGTGGGCGATGGCCTGGGACAGATAACCCAGGGGCGCCGACCACGGGTCTATCAGAAATTCGCCCGGCACCACCACGGCGCCGAGCGCAGTGTGGGCCAAGTGCGGCTCGGCGCGACGTACCTGCGCTGCGTCGATGCGGTGGGCATCGTCCACGCCATTGTCGTGGGCCTGTTGCAGGATGCCGTCGAGCTTGCTCAGGTCGGCCTCGTTCCAGGCCACCACCATGGCGCCGGATTCAAGCAGCGGCAGGTTCATCTGCCCGTGGATCTGCAGGTACTCCTGATAGCCCGCCTGCATACACGCCAGTTCGACGCTGGCGCTTGGCGCATCAAAGCCGGTGTGCAGGATGGCGCTATTGCCTTTGCTGGCGCCCGAAAGAATGTCGGCGCCTTTTTCCAGCAGCAGCACTTTCGCGCCTTCAAGGGTAAAGCGGCGGGCCATGGCGCATCCCACGACGCCTGCGCCGATGATCGCGACATCATAAACATCGGGGTGGTCAGGGAAAGGTTTACTCATGGTGGGGCGTGTCCCTTTGGCAAGTAACGTAAAACAGGTGATGCGGGATAAGGGAGCAGTGAATGTGCCAGTCGTGGTTTTAGGTGTGGAACTGTTGGTTAGTGGGGGCGTGATTCGGTCATATCAAAAAAATACGGGTGATGGCGTGTGGGAATAAAACAGGCAAGGGCGCGGCTTAACGTTTCAATTGACTGTTTTTTAAAGGGTTTATTGTTTTTTTGAAGATCGATTAAATCGCCATGGCGTTAAGGGTCGTGTGGTTTCGGCCAACTGATACTTTGCTACACAACTGCGCAAGTTCACGTTACAGCTGCACACAAATGGCGCGGTACTTAGCGATTTAACAACTAAGTCTAAGTTGAAAAACAACTATCGATGTGGAAGTTGACGGCGAAAAAGTTTAAAACGGTCATTGAACTGCACAACCCTGACCGATAGCGGGCATTTAAAACTCAATATCCACTTTTTAAACCCACAATGGCGTATTCCCTGCGAGGCATCCCGGTGTAGTCACGCCATACAACCGTTGTGAAACCGTGTTTAAACAAGAAGAGGATGTTCCATGCGTAAGTTCGCAATCATTGAAGCGCCGTCCGTGCTCGGCCACATCTCCACTCACCTGGGCGTGGCCCGCATGCCCGAGGTGCTGCTCAAGGCCGGCCTGGCCGAGCGTCTGAATGCGCGCCACGCCGGTCGGGTGGAATCGCCGCAGTGGCGGGTGGAGCGGGACCCGGAAACCGGGATCATGAACCCCCATGCCATCAACGAATACTCCATCAGCCTGGCCGACAAAGTGGGCGAGGTGCTGGACAACGGCGAGTTCCCGGTGGTGCTGGGCGGCGACTGTTCGATTTTGCTCGGCACCCTGCTGGGGCTCAATCGCCGGGGCCGCTTTGGGCTGTTCTACCTCGACGGCCATGCCGACTTCTATGAGGCCGAGAAAAACCCGATCTCCGGCGCCGCCTCTGCAAGCGACCTGGGTTATGCCACGGGCCGTGGCCCGGACGTGGTGGCCAATATCGAAGGCCGCCGCCCGTTGTTGCGTGACGACGACGTGGTGCTGTTCGGCTACCGCGACGGTGCGATCCAGGCACGCAACCGTTGCCAACCGATCCCCGAGGACCTGCTGGCATTCAACCGTCATGAAGTGCGCGTGCTGGGCACGGAAAATGCTGCCGATGAAGCGGTGGCGCACCTGACCCGCGTCGACGGGCCGGAGGGCTTCTGGATTCATGTGGACGTGGACGTGCTGGACCAGAGCATCATGTGGGCCTGCGATCACCCCCAGCCGGACGGTTTTTCGTGGGACGACCTGAGCACCGTGTTGCGCACGGCCATGCAGTCACCCCGCGCCATCGGTATTCAGTTCACCATTTACAACCCCGACATGGACCCGGGCTACCTCAGCGGCCGTGGCCTGGCCGGCACCGTCGGCAAGGCACTGGCACCGTTCGCCCATCGTTAAGGAAATCCTGAAGAAGACTTCCAAATATGGTGAAATACGCCGATCCCGTTG
>NZ_JBSVWN010000080.1:0-17416 GCF_054071325.1 Pseudomonas sp. SDO5215_S409
TGTCGTAGACGAACCCGTCCCGGCGGCGCAGCATTTCGGCCAGTAGCAGCGCAATCGCGCCGCCCAGGCTATGGCCGGTGATGATGAGGGTCTGGCCGTTGTGAAACTTGTCCAGGTAAATAACGACAAACTCGCGAAGGGCCTGTGCGGCGCCGTAAAAGCCACGGTGGGCCTGGCCGACACCCTCAGAGGGTTCAAGCGGGGCCTGGTTCGCGTCGATATCACGAAACAAATCCCAGGCACTGGCGGTGCCGCGTATGGAGAGCAGGATCACTTCGTCGGTGTGGGTGATGAAGGCTTGGGTGTCGGTGTTGGCGCCGTCAAACTGCGTATCGTCGAAGAAGTGAAGTTTGGCGGGGTTCTCTTGTGCGCTGCCCCTTTCGGGGTTGTTTTCCGGGTAGAGCTCAGGGTCAAACGGCAGCACTTCTAGCCGTTTGGAGTACGGCACGTCCTTATACAACGGGTAATGCGGCAAGTCGTTTTTCTGGCCTGCATCGACGCGCCAGATCTCATCGGACTTGGCCAGGGCATCGCCAAACCAATTGCCGCTGCTGGGTTGCAACGGGAACGTTACCGTTTTGCTGAGCACCGGGTGCTCGTCGGGGTCCTGGCCGAAGGGGGCGTAACTGAGCGTTGCCATTAATGCCAGTTGGTACAGGTTGAGTGCGCAGAAGTCGTGCTGGGTCGACAGTAGCGGAAGGAGCGCTCTTAAAGGGCGAACTTCCAGTACATGGTGTTTGTTGGGCAATAGCGGTATGCCAAAGCGCTTTGCAAGTTCGGGTTCGTAACCGATTCGCCCTTTAACCGGCAGCGGGCGAAAGAGCGCGGTCAGATGATGAAGCGGCGCGAACGTGCGTGGCGCTAGGGGCGGGAGATGGGCCACATGTTCCACCAACTCGCGGACTTCCACTTGATAGAAGGCGCCAGGGTCGGCGTTAACGTGGGCGGGGTTGGATAACGTGCGGCTGTTGTCCTTATTGATGAATTGGGTTTTCTCGGCTCGTACTTGTAAATCGGTAATCGGAAGTGGGTAGTGCTCCCGCTCTTTTAACCCCACATAAAATTTTTCATGCCCTTGATACGGTTGGTTAAGACGCAGTTCCAAAGGACCACAATAATGGCCAGCCACATGGCCGACCCCGTTGGCATCCAATTTTCCGGTGTAAATAACGTCCTCGTAATCAATCAGCTGGTAGGTCAACCCCGCGTAGGGTTGACCGCTGCCAAACTCATCCACCAATTGAAACCGTGTGGAACTTCCCCACACCGGGCACGCCAGTTGCTCGCCTTGCATGAACGGCCGGTCACGTTCTTTAAGGGGAATAAGGCTCATGGCGTCACCTCCTTATTCTCGGTGCATCCCGGGTAAATCGTGCAGGTGTCTCGACCGTCCGGCATCCGGAACGTGCTGAAGTCCTTGTCGTTGCCAAAACAGAAGGCGTATTGGTCGTCGAACCCCTCACCCATGCAGCGCTTCCAACCACCGGGCACCTTGACCCAGGTGTCGCCCATGTAAGGCCGCTCTTGATCCGCTAACTTGACCTTGAGCCGCACCGTCTTCCCCGGCAGTTGATCCAGCGTATACGCCGCAAACGGGCGCCACCGGGTCACGTTGCCTTGCGCATCGGTGTCTTTGCAATCGAGGATCTTTACCAGCCGGCGCAACGTGCCCGAGGTGCGAAACAGCCATTGGCACTGCGCGTAAAACACGCTCTCCCCCGCCGCGTTGAACGTGCCTTTACGGCGCTCATCCAACGTGTAACGCACCGCAACTTGCCCATAGTCAGCGCCAAAGTCGGTGACGTGGTGGCTATAGGTTCCATAGACATCCACCTCCACACGGCGCAACACCAGCGGGCAGCCGCTCACGGTCCTGTACAGTTTCACGTCAGCGTTGGGCTGGGACTCGTTGCGCCAGTTTCGGTTGAACTGCACCTTGGTTTTTTTACCGCCTGGCACGCTGCAGGTTTGCCCTTGGGCGGGGACGTAAACGGCGGTGGCTTTGTAGTAAAAGTCTGGCGGCAGGTCGGCGGTGAACGTAAAGGTGTCCGCCGGGCTCGGCACCGAGCACCCCGTGAGAAGCACCAGTACGCCACCCGACACCCCGTGAACAAACAGGCGTCGTGCCCAGGCAATAGAAGATTGAGCCAACATAGGTTCTCCTTGAAAGCAGCGCACACAACCGCCATGCCCCGTGCACGGGCCAGCTCGGGCGCCAGCGCTGAGTCCCGGCACGCTAACAAGCAGGCATCAGATTGGATGCCAGACGCTTCCTGAAAACCTGAGGGATGTTTAAGTAGGAAAATGCTTCGGCGGGTCGTTTCCTGTCCCTTGAAGGCGCCACAGCTGGCAAAAAATTGTCTTTATTCCGTCACAGTCCGTTGCTACCGTTCCGGCGAAATATTTTGCAATATCCAGCCAGGATGCCTCGACCATGAACGACGAGCACGACAACCGCCCCTCCCACGAAACCGACGTCAACCCGCCCGTAGACACCAGCCGCCGTCGTTTCCTGGGGGGTGCGGCAGTGCTGGGCGTGGGCGCGACGCTGACGGCCTGCGGCAACACCAGCGAAACCCCGGCCACGCCGGTGGAACACCCGCTCACGCCGCAGGAGCTGGACAAGGCCTTGCAGGAGCAGGTGAAGACGGTGGTGGTGATCTACGCCGAGAACCGCAGTTTCAACAACTTGTTCGCCAATTTTCCAGGCGTCGAAAAACCCCTGTCAGCCCTGACCCCCAGCGAGTATCAACAGCGCGACCGTGACGGTAGCCTGCTGACCACCCTGCCACCGACCTGGGGCGGCGTGCTGCAAGTGGGCGAGCAGACGGTGGACGGGGTGACGTACCCCAACGGCACCCAGTTCCAGGAAAACCTGCCCAACGCGCCCTATGCGCTTAAAGGGCCGAACGGTGAAGACCAGCCAATGAGCCTGGTCACCCGTGACCTGTGGCACGTGTTTTATCAAAACCAGATGCAGATCAACGGCGGCAAGAACGATGCCTTCGTAGCCTGGGGCGACTCGGGCGGCCTGCTGATGGGGCATTACGCCCAAAGCCGCTACGCCCTGCGCCTGTGGGACGTGGCCAAAGAGTTCGTGCTCTGCGACAACTTCTTCCAGGGCGCCTTCGGTGGCTCGTTCATGAACCACCAATACCTGATCAGCGCCACGCCGCCGTTCTACCCGGACGCGGCCAACTCGGTGGCCAAGGCGCAAATCGCCACGCTGCAAAGCGACGACCCCACCGACCCGCGCCTCAAACCCCTGGACAAGTCCCCGGCCAGCGCCATGACCGGCCCACCGCAGTTCGGCCCCAGCGCCCTGACGCCTGACGGCTATGCGGTCAACACCCTGGCCCCGCCCTACTGGCCGACCTGGATCCGCGACACCGAGCGCCCGGACTATTCCAAGCCGGACCTGCCCACGGTGCTGGTGCCCCAGACCCACGAGCACATCGGCGACAAGCTGTCGAAAAAGAACATCGACTGGGCCTGGTACGCGGGCGCCTGGCAGGCCACGCTGGAGCAGTTCAAGGACTCGGGCGGCATCCCCAAGATCCCGAACTTCCAGTACCACCACCAGCCGTTCAACTACTTCCTGAAGCAAGGCCCGCAGAACCCGGCCGAACGCAGCAAACGCCTGCGCGACGGTGGGCTGGGCGATGACGTGAGCACCAACAAGTTCCTCGCCCAAGCCCAGGCCGGCACGCTGCCCGCCGTGACCTTCTACAAACCCCAGGGCAACCTGAACATGCACGCAGGCTACGCCGACGTGGCCTCGGGCGACCGTCACATCACCCGCGCCTTGAAAATCCTGCAGGAAAGCCCGCAGTGGAAAAACATGGTGGTGGTGGTCACCGTCGATGAAAACGGCGGTTGGTGGGACCACGTCGCACCGCCCAAGGGCGACCGCTGGGGCCCGGGCACCCGGATCCCGGCGCTGGTGGTATCGCCGTTTGCGCGCAAGGGCACGGTGGACCATACGGTGTACGACACCGCGTCGATCCTGCGCCTGATCACCCGGGTGTTCCAACTGGAGACGCTTGACGGCATCAAGCTGCGCGACGATGCCATGACCGCCCGTGGCCAGAAGCCCATGGGCGACTTGACCAACGCCTTGCACTTCACACGGTAGGCGCACTTGTCCAATAGCGACACGGGCGCAGATTTAGCACGCGGTTTTTCGGGTCAGACGCTACTGTGTGGGGGTGGGCCTTCACCCCGCGCAGACGGGCTTCGCTGACAAGGAATCGAGCATGTTTAAACTGACCGGGTTGTCCCTCGTCCTGGCCGCACTGAGCGTGAGTGCGGCCGCACAGGCAGACGTCGAGATCACGCTGGGCACCGCGCAACGGGTGACCCAGCTGTTCGCGTACCCCAACAACTGCAACGTGATCTGTTTTCGTCCCTGGACGCTTGAACAGACCGTGGAGCATTACCTCACCCAAAGCCTGCAGCGTGACGGTTACAGCCGGGCCAAGGTCGCCGTGAAGACCGATCACAACCAGCTCGTGGCCACGTTCAGCGGCGTGCCGGACACCTACGGCCAGCCCTTGACGCGCCTGTTGAACACCGCCGACTTGGCCTACCAGGGCGCGACAAAACTCAACAACGACGGCAAATGGCAGTTCAACTGGTACTTGTTCCTGCCGCTGGGCATGGCCCTGGAAAACCGCAAGAGCCTTGAGTTGCTGCACTTCCCGCCGGACTACTCGCTGACCCACTACCAGGATTACCTGGAGTCGGCCACCACCGACCGCTGGGCCGCCTTGTTGACCGACAACGGTATCCCCGCCGCGCAGACGCCGCAGTTCCAGACCATCATCGACATCGCGCCAATTGCCGCACCGGCCACGGCGGGCAAAGACCTGGAAGGCGTATACGGCTACTTCACCGACTACCAGACGCGGATGGTCAAAGAGTTGAGCCACACCGCCAGCGGTTCGCTGCCCATGGTCGCGTTCGGCGCACCCGTGCGCAGTTGGATCCAGCAACAATACGGGCAGGCCGTGCCGGTGCTGGGCCTGGCGCAGATCAGCCCGCAGCCGGGCAGCCAGGTGGCGGTGCTGGGCGCCAACCACCCCAGTTACATCTGGTACGCCGCCAGCCCGGACACCTACGCGGGCAACGAGCAGAAGGCCGACGAAGCCGGCCTTAAGGTCATGGGCCAGGACTTGAGCGCCGCCTGCTGGCAGGCCGCGATGGGCGACAAGCCCGCCAGCGACCCGAATGTGCAACTCAAGGGCTGCATGAACACCTGGCAGGTGACGCGCAAGGAGCAGACGTGCGAGCTGTTCTACACCTCGATTCGCGAACTGACGCCCGAACAGGCGAATGCCAAATGCGCGCAGCCAGCGATCAAAAGTCAGCTCAAACTACTGAAAAACCCGCTGCCCGCCCCGGCGCTCGAGGCATCGGCACTCTAGGGTGAAGGGGGTTTGTGAGCGTCCTACATCGAAGAGGGTCGATATCTACTGTCAGATTTGACAGTAGATATCGGCTACCACTTGCGCGAGTCTTGAGCCGAACCCATTCGCTGCAAGACTGACCGTCAAGGCACCACCGGCCAGTCGATGCAGCCCAGGTCGGGAGCGTTATGAAAACTCATACCATGGACATGGCCCCAGCAACACTCGGCGACTGCCTGTACCCTTTCAAGGCATTGCTCACCGAACACGGATACCCGTCCACACGGGACTACCAGGTGATGCGCGACAAGGACGGCGCGGGTAATGCCATCCAGACCCGCATCGCCTTTGACAGCCGCCTGTGCATCGCCAAAGTCTCGGGCCACGCCCTGAACGAGCGGCGCCAGCACACCTTGCAAGTGTCACCGCGCATCCACCTGTACGACCCGTGGTTCGCCGGGTTGCTGCGCCACTCCTGCAACCCGAACGCCTTTCTCGACACCACCTACCTGGAACTCTGGTCGGTGCAGCCGATTCCCACGGGCACCCTGCTGACGGTGGATTACGCCGTCACCGAGGACGCGCTGTTCCGGCAGTTTCCCTGCCAGTGCGGCGAGCTCAACTGCCGGGGCTGGATCGCCGGGCGCGATGAACCGCTGAACCTGCAAGGCCAGCAGTTCATGCAGCGATGGCGCGAGCGCAAAAGCCCCTAGGCGGTGCCCACCGGCCGCAAGCGATACTGCGGTGGCAACTGCTCGAAACCACTGATCGTGGTGTTCAGGCTTTTCCAGCGACCGTCCTTGATCCCGTAGATGCACCCGTGGATCGACAGGCCCTGCCCGCGATGCCAGGCATTTTGCACAATGCTGGTGTGGGCGACGTTGGCCACTTGCTGAATCACGTTCAGCTCGCAGAGACGGTCTACCTGCTCCTCTTCGGTGGGCAGCTTGGCCAGCAGTTCGCGGTTCTCGTAATACAAGTCGCGAATGGTGCGCAGCCAGCCGTCGATCAGGCCGAACTGGCGGTCTTGCATCGAGGCACGCACACCGCCGCAGCCGTAGTGGCCGGTGACGAGGATGTGTTTGACCTTGAGCACGTCCACCGCGTACTGGATCACCGACAGGCAGTTAAGGTCGGTGTGCAGCACCACGTTGGCCACGTTGCGGTGCACGAACAAGTCGCCCGGCAGCATGCCAACGATCTCGTTGGCGGGCACGCGGGCGTCGGAGCAGCCGATCCACAGGTATTCCGGGGTTTGCTGGCGGGCCAGCTTGGCGAAGAATTCGGGATCTTCCTGTTTGATCGCATCCGCCCAGCGTTCGTTGTTATCTAGCAGGTCTTGTAGTTCGTTCATCAGGGAAAGCCTCAGGAATGATGCGCAGCTTTGACAGACGCCCGCTCGTCGGGGTCACGCCCGGCGTTGGAATTGCTCGACACAAATTGTCTTGAATCTTAAAGACGTGCACCGGTCCACACAATAAGCCCCACAGTATGAGGATTGGCCATGACTGAATCACGACGTCCCTACGGCGCCCCGTCCCCCGCGCCGATTGATGACAACGAGGACCGCAGGGGTTCGATGCGCGAGCTGGATTTTGACCGGCAAGCCCCCTCAGCCGCCATCGGCGAAGAAATCCCGGTACACGAGCGCGAGCACCTGATTCCCGATGAACGGGCACGGGAAGCTGGGCTGACAGGCGCCTCCATGGCCGATCACGAGCCGACCGACGATGACATGAGCCCCGAAACGTTGATCCTGGAAGATGGCGCGCGGGACGCGCAGGAGCCGGGAGAAGGTGAAGCCGCGGACTGGGATTTGAGCGTGGTGGACGAGGACGAGATTGGCGGCGGCAACGGGCTCGATGAAGCGCAGTTGGCAGAGCGCGATCCAGTCGGGCGTTAGCGGACACGCCCGCGCCCCCCGGTTCGCAAATCAAAGCTGAGGGAGCGGGCGGTCCCGCGATGCTTTATTTAATCGACCAAGGTGCAGGCCATGACCACCGCGTCTTCACGCCCGCCTACCGCCGGGTAATAGTCGCGACGGCGGCCAATTTCGTTGAAGCCATAACGTTCGTACAGGCGAAACGCACCAGCATTGCTGTCGCGCACCTCCAGGAAACACTCCCGCGCACTGGCCTCGTAGGCCCGTGACATCAGGTGCTCCAGCAGTTTCAGGCCAAGGCCGCGCCCCTGGTTTTCCGGCTTGACGGTGATGTTCAGCAAGTGCGCCTCATCGAGGATGATCTGCACCACGCCGTGCCCCACCTGCTGCTCGCCCTCGAACATCAGCCAGATCTGGTACTTGCCCAGCCCGTCGAGAAAGATCCCGCGGGTCCAGGGGTGGCTGAACGCGGCGTATTCGATCTTCAGCACAGCGTCCAGGTCGGCCTCGGTCATCGGGCGAAAGGTTACAGCGTCACTCATCGGTCGGTTTCCAGCGCGCCATCAGCCGGCGCATGGCTTGCCACACATCAGCCTTACGCTGTGGCTCTTCCATTAACAGTTCCAGGCCCGGCAAGGCCCACACCGAGCCCAGGCCGTCCACTTGCAGCTCGCGATACCAGGCCTCGGCATTCGCCTCCCCTGCAAACCGCACGGCGGGCAGGCCGATCAGCCACAGGCAGACGCAGGGTTCATCCTCCAGGCGCGCCGACACAAAACCTTGCACAAAATCCCGTGCGGCCTCCGGGCCCTGGTCCATCGAGCCGCGCACCAGCAGCGGCCAACGCACCGGCTCGCCGATGATTTGCGGGCTGTCGGGCAGGCCGGCGGCGCGCAGCATGTCTTTGAGCAGCAGGTAGGCCGGGTCGCGGCTCTGGAAGCGCTCGCCGGTGGGCAACTCCACCAGCAGCAGGCAACGCCCGGCGCGCAGCAGTTGCAGCGCAAAACGCGGCGGCGGGACAACCGGGGCCTTGGTGACCGCTGGCGCTTCGTCGGCAGCTGCCACTGCCGGTTTGGCGACAGCAGACGGGCGTGGCACCTCGATTTTGACACGCTCGGCCGGCCGCGCCACCACCGGTTTGATGACCGCCAACGGCGGCGCCGCTTCCTCGCCCGCCCCCGCAAAAGCGTCTAACGGCGCCAGAGGCGCAAGCAGCTCGGGCCGCGAAGGGGCGGCAAAAGGCAGCTCGGTGCGGGGCAGCCAGTTGACCACCTGCATGGCGGTCAAGTAGGCGCGACGTCGGGACTCGATAAGCAAGGCTCGGCCACTTGTGGAGAACTAAAGAGCCGCGATTCTACCGCCCTTCGGCCATGATCGCCCACCGTTTAAGGGCGACCGCGCTCACCGGCTGACCGGCTGTGGATAAATCCCGCTGCCGATGCAGTACAATTGCGGCTTTTATCCGTCAACCAGCCGGCTATTCCAATGATCGAACCCAAGCGCGTCTTGCGCGCCCTCGCCGAACACTGGGCCCTGCTTGAGCCACTGTGCGAGCACTTCGACCAAGGCACCCTGAGCCTTGGCGAGCTGCGCGCCCAACTGGCCGCCCAACAACTGGACAGCACGCCGCAGGACATCACCAACCTGCTGGACGTGTGGATTCGCCTGGACATCCTGGTGCCTGTGGCCAAGAGCCCGAACCGTTTCGAGCTCAACGCACAGATCCACGACTTCCTGGCCTATCTTCGCAAGGAGCACCGGCTAGGCCTGTGCCTGGAAATCGAAGCCTACCTGCGCCACCTCGAGCGCCTGGCCGGTTATATCCAGGACGCCTTCGACATCCGTGATGGCCACGACCTGGCGCGCCAACTGCGCCTGTTGGACATGCGCGTGCGCGACGTGCTGAAAAAACTCGCCAACGACGAACAGGCCCTGGTCGCCGTGGCCGACCGCGCCAAGACCAGCGACCGGCAGATCCCGTTGCGCCAGCGCTATGCCGAGGTACTGGCGACCTGGGACGAGTACGTCGAACCCATGATCCAACTGGTGAACGCCGACGGCGCGTTCGAGCAAGGCGTGCGCAAGGTGGAAAACGTGCTGTTGCGCCTGCTCACCGAGCAACAACGCCTCGGCCAGCTGGTGGACGACGACATGCTGCTGCGCACCCACGCGCGCATCCTCGAAATGCAGACCAGCGCCCAGCTCACCCTGCGCCACGCGCGTGAACTGCTGTTGCCGCTGCGTGAAGAAGCGCGCCGCCACAACGCCGTGACCCGTGGCGCGGCGCTGGCCCTGTCGGCCATCCGCCGCAAAGGCCTGGACGCAGTGCCGCAAGCGGCGATGCCGATGTTCACCCGGCCACAGAGCACGTTTTTGGGCAGTGCCAACCAGGTCGAGGCCTACGTGTACGCCCTGGCGAAATTCGAACCCAAGCCCGCCCGCTTCCCCAAGGCGCACAAAGCCCACAAGGGCGAGCCGCCCAGGGCCCCGCGCACGGTCAAGGAAATGCTCGAGCGCTGCGAAGACGCCCTGCCGATGCCCGACCTGATGACCTGGCTGCTGGAGCAGGAACCGGACGGCGCCACCGACGAATTGCTGTACTGGTTCTCACGCCTCTCGCGGGAAAAACGCTTCAAGCGTGAACGCCTGGAACGACGGGACTACCACACACACGAGCACCAGGTCAGCCTGCGCTCCTTCGCCCTGCTCCCGGCCAGCATTGACGCGGCCGAGAATTCTGCGAGCACCCCTCATGCATCTTGATCTATCCAAACTGTCCCAACTGGCGCCGATCTTTCGCGAGCTGTTCAAGGGTTACCACGTCAGCCGCCGCGACCCGGAGCTGTACGCACAACTGTCGAACTTCCAGGACCAGTACCGCACGCTGTTCAAGGCGCTCGGTTTTGAACTGGTGTGCGACACCCGTGGTTTCTACTACTTCGTACCGGACAGCGCCGCCGCCGCGACGCAAGTGAACAAGACGGCCCAGCGCCTGGCGCTGTTCACGTTCATCATCGTGGAACACCTGGCCGACCAGGGCCGCGACCCGATTGCCGTGCTCGATGGCGGCAGCCTGGGCCGCGATGAACTGCCTTCGTTGCTGGAAAAGTACCGCGACCTGTTTATCCAGGCCGAAGTGCAGACCCAGGAAGAACTCGAAGAAAAGATCATGCGCCGCATGACCCAACTGGGTTTTGCCAACGAAGAAAACGGCGTGTACCGCTTCCTGCCGCCCATGCACCGCTTCCTTGATGTGTGCCTCTCGGTGCAGCAGGACCGCGACCTGGCGGCCAGCGTGCACAGCGTGCTGCCATTGCCTGCGCCGGTGATCGTCGACGAGGACAGTGACGAGAAGCTGCTCAAGACCGACGACCCGCTGGACTTGAGCGACTTTTCTGAAGAAAGCGAAGAAGACGCCCTGGCCCGTGCCATTGCCGAAGAACAGGAGCACGAAGCATGAGTAAGGAACGCTACGGCATTCGCCGCTTTGCCCTGTTGAACACCGCCGGTTACAGCCTGGGGCTGTTCCCGCTGGAAGAGCCGCTGTCGGTGTACGGCGCGAACAACCTCGGCAAGTCCGCTTCGATCAACGCCTTGCAGTTCCCGATACTGGCGCGCATGTCGGACATGAGTTTCGGCAAGTACACCCTGGAGCAGTCCCGGCGGTTCTACTTTGCCTCCGACACCAGCTACATCCTGGTGGAAGTCGCCCTGCCCCACGGCCCGCACGTGATCGGCGTGGTCGGTCGCGGCCCGGGTGGCGGCTTTGGTCACCAGTTCTTTGCCTATGCGGGCAAACTCGACCTGGCGCATTACCAGAAGAACGACACCTGCCTGCGTCAGAAAGAGCTGTTCACCAACCTTGAGCGCGAAGGCCTGAAAGCCTACGAGCTCAAGCCCGATGAACTACGGCGCTTGCTGGTAGGCGGCCACACGTCGATCCCGCTGGACCTGACCCTGATTCCGCTGCGCTCCACCAGCGAGCAGAGCCTGAAGACCTTCCGCGCGTTGTTTATCAACCTGCTGCACATGCGCGAAATCACCGCCGCCAAACTCAAGCAGCTGTTCCTCGATGCGTTTGAACACAGCTTGCGTTCCGGCAGCGTGGACTACATCGCCGCGTGCGAAGAAGCCTTCCGCGACGTACGACGCATGGAGCAGGACTACAACTCGCTGGTCGCCGCTGGCCCGCTGGTAGAAGCCCTGTCCAACGGCGTGAAACAGCGTGATGTCTTGCGCGGCAAATTGCATCGCCTGTCGCCGCTGCTCGACTCGTTGCTGGGCACCTGGTCGGACTACGCCGGGGCGCGCAAGGAAGAGCTGACGATCCAGGCCGAGCATTACCGCAACGAGCAGGACTCGCTGCAAAACGATCAGCGCGGCGGCACGCAGGAACTGATGCGCCTGGAGCGGGAAATCAGCGGGATCCAGCGCTGGCTGGGTGAGTTGTCGGTGTTGAAAAACCGCTTCGCGCTGGTGGATGACGTCAAGGTGCTGGAGCAGCAACTGCTGGCGGCCAAGGACGCTCACGATGAGCTGGCCGGCGCCTTGGCGCAGTCCCGCCAGTTCAGCGCCGAGGACCTGGACGAGCGTCTGCGAGACCTGGAAAAACGCCTGAAGTCGGTCAAGCAGCAGCTTGATCACGCCGACAACAACAGCTACGCCAAGCTGCGCGAAGAATTCTCACAGCAGGATGTCGAGCGCCTGATGCGCCTGTTCAACAGTTCGTTGTTCAGTTTGCCGCTGGGCGAGCACGGCATCACGCTGGACGAGGACGGTCAGTGGGTCAAATCCCTGGAGCAGATCCTCGATGGTTTCAGCGGTGAGCGCTTTGAAGTGCCGGGGCTGTCCATCGACATCTCCCACATCGAGCCCCCGGCGCTGCAAGCCCTGGCGGACCGCGCCGCCCTGCGCGACCAGAAAGAGCGCCTGGAAAAAGAACTCAAGCAACTGAAAACCCAGCAAGCCGTGGCGGCCGACCGCGCGGCGAGCAAGACCCAAACGGAAGCGCTGTACCAGCAGGTGCTGGATGCACAGAAAGCCCTGGAAGATTTCCGCCGCACGCAAACCCTGAGCGCCGAGGAAGGCGAGAAGCTGGAGCAACTGGCGCAGATGGAAGCGGCGCAGGACGAGTTGAAGCGCTCCAGCGATGCGTTCACCGAGCGCGTCCAGCAACTGTCGGCCAAGTTGCAACTGGTGGGTCGCCAGATCGCCGACATGGAAGCCAAGCAACGCACGCTGGATGACGCCCTGCGTCGCCGTCAGTTGCTACCGGCGGACTTGCCGTTCGGCACGCCGTTCATGGACCCGGTCGACGACTCCATGGACAACCTGCTGCCGCTGCTCAACGACTATCAGGACAGCTGGCAGGGCCTGCTGCGCGCCGATGGCCAGATCGAGGCGCTGTACGCCCAGGTGCGCCTGAAGGGCGTGGCCAAGTTCGACAGCGAAGATGACGTGGAGCGGCGCCTGCAACTGCTGATCAACGCCTATGCGCACCGCACCGACGAGGCCCTGACCCTGGGCAAGGCGCGCCGGGCGGCGGTCACTGACATTGCGCGGACCTTGCGCAATATCCGCAGCGACTACGACAGCCTTGAGCATCAGTTGGCGCTGTTCAACCGTGAGATCAACAAACGCCAGGTGTCCAACCTGCAGAGCTTTCGCATCGTGCTGGCGCCAAACAAGGAAGCGCTCAAGCATATCGACCAGATCATCCACAGTGCCGGTCAGTATGAAGAAGGCGAAACCCTGTCGGTGTTCGACCTGAGCCAGAGCGCCGAGCAAGACAACAAGAACGAAGAGGCCAAGGAGTACCTGGCACGGCTGGTAGCCGCCAACCATAACCAGTTGGGCTTGAAGGACTTGTTTGAGCTGGCGTTCGAGATCACCAAGGTCAATGGCCAGCCGATCATTCACACCGACATCGACGGCGCCGCCTCCAACGGCACCACCATGACCATCAAGGCGCTGACCAACATGTATTTGTTGCTGCACTTGATGGACCGCGACCTGGCCGGGCGGGTGCGCTTGCCGTACTACCTGGACGAGGCCGCGGACATCGACGAAAAAAACCAGGCGGCGTTGCTGGAAACCAGTTTGCAACTGGGCTTCGTACCGATTCTGGCAAGCGTTAAGCCGCAGGTGTCCGCTCAGGTGGCCATCGACCTGGAAGGCGGCAGCGGGCCGAACGGGATCTACATCGACGAGGCGGACTGGAAGTACATCCGTCGCCACGATGTGGTGAAAGCGACGATGAATGTGCAGGCCGATGAGCCGGAGCTGGATGAAGCCTGATCGGCTGCACTGACAGGCAAAAAGGCCGCGATCGTTTGGATCGCGGCCTTTTTTCATGGGGCTTTTTTAGCGCCCGGGGTTATTTGCCGAGCGGGATTTTCGGCGCCCAGGTCAGCCATTCATCCTCGAACTTGTCGAACAGTGCGAAGGTTTGCTCCGGGCGTGCCGCATTGCCCATGCGCTCGCCGTCTGGGGTGGCAAACGCGATGCCGCCAGCGATCAACGTCTCCAGGGACTCGGTGCGCACGGTCGCGCCCTTGAACAGACCGAAATCGACGCCAAAGCCGCTGGTGTTCCAGAAGCGGCTGCCGGTACGCACCAGTGGCGCGTACTTGGGCTCGATGAGGATGTGGATGAGCACGCGGTCAGCGGTCTGGCCCAGTTCATAGCCCGTGACCTTGCCGACGGTCACTTCGCGGTAGGTCACCGGCACACCTTCCTTGAGCGAGCCACGACGGGCGGCGCTGAGCGTAAGGCTCAGGCCCGCCTCTTGGTGGACGGCCTCTGGCGGCTGGTCCAGGGCCACGAAGTTTTTCTGCGGGCCGACGCTTTTGGCGGCGGGCTGCACTTCGATGTATTGCCCGGTGACCAGGGTTTCCAGGTTGGACGTTTTCATCAGGCCCAGTTCAGGCTTGACCACCCAGAACTGGCTACCGGTGCGCGCGATGCGGTCTGCGACTTGGGTGATCCGTGCGCCCAGCAAGACCGATTGCAGGTCGGCGCTCAGGTCCACGCTTTCGATCTTGCCCACGTCCAGGCCTTTGAAACGTACCGGCGTACCGGGGCGCAGGCCGTCGGCGCGATCGACCTTGATGGTGACCAGTGTGCCGCGTTGATTGGCGGCCTCACGGTCCGAGAACAGGCGAAAACGTGGGATGCGCTTTTTGAGCGGCACGTTTGGCTCGGGGGTTTCAAAGGCGATCCCGCCGGCCATGAGGCTGGCCAGGGATTCGCTTTTTACCTGGATGCCGCCGGTGAGGCCGCCGGTGAGGGTCACGCCACTGGCATTCCAAAAACGTGTCGAGCCATTCACCAGGTTTTCGTATTCTTTCTCGATGTGTACGCCGATCACCAGTTGCTTGTTCTTGCGCGAGAACTGGTAGCTCTGCACCGAACCGACCTTGACCTGCTTGTAGAGGACCGGGCTGCCGACGTCCAGGGAACCCAGGTTGTCGGTGAACAGCACCATGTGCAGGCCCGGCGAGCGCAGGTCCAGCGGCGGCGCCTTGGCCCGGGCGACAAACTCGCGTTGCGGGGTGGTGCCCTTGTCGCCGGGGCGGATGGCGATGTAATTACCTTTGACCAGGGCTTCCAGGCCGGTGATGCCCGCCAGGGAAATGGACGGCTTGACCACCCAGAATTGGGTGTCTTGCACCAGGTAGTCTTCGGCCAGCGGGTCGAGGGTCAGTTCGGCGTTGGCGCTGGACAGGTCGGGGTCGATCTTCAGGGTCTTCAGGCTGCCGACCTGGATGCCTTTGTACATCACAGGCGTGCGGCCAGCTTGCAGGCCTTCAAAGTCGGTGAGTTTGATCTTGACCTTGATACCGGCTGCGGCCGCGTCGAAGTCCTCGTACAGGCGAAACGGCAGGGTGGGGTCGGTGGGCGGGCTGTCCTTGCGGTTTTCCGGGGTGGCAAAGGCGATCCCGCCAGCGACGATGCTGGCCAGGGACTCACTGCGCACTTTGACGCCGGAGAGGTTGGCGTCGATGCTGATGCCGCTGGCGTTCCAGAAACGCGTGTGTTTGCGCACCAGGCTTGCGTAGTTGGGTTCGATGAAGACTTTGATCTCGACCGTGCTCTGGTCTTCGGACAGCAGGTAACTTTTGACCTGGCCGACTTTGATCTGTTTGTAGAACACCGGACTGCCACGGTTCAGCGAGCCGAGGCGATCGGCCTTGATGGTCAGATGCAGGCCAGGCTTGGCGTCTGACAGCGGCGGCTCTTCAGCGAGTGCCTTGAATTTGCGCGAGGGCTCGCCATCGCCGGGGCTTGCCGCAATGTAGTTGCCGGACACCAGGGTTTCCAGGCCCGTGATCCCCGCCAGGCTGACGCTGGGCTTGACCAACCAGAAGCGGGTGTTGGTCTTGAGGTATTGCTCCACGTCCTTGTCCATCTCGATGGTGGCAATCACCCCGCGATTGCTGCCCTGATCATCCAGGGCCAGGGTCTTGACCTTGCCCACGGGCATGCCTTTGTAGACCACTTCGGTCTTGTTGACCTGGATCCCTTCGCCGCTTTCAAAGCGAACCTGGATTTCGATGCCTTGTTGGTTGTAGGCACGCCATCCCAGCCAGCCCCCGATGATCAGGGCAATCAAGGGCAGTACCCATATGGCCGACCAGTTGGAGGCTGGGCGGGTTTTAGCCTTAGGCAATTCACTCATGGTCGTCGTCCGACTCCGTGTTATCCCAAATCAGTCGGGGATCGAAGGTTACTGCAGCAAGCATTGTCAAAATCACCACACTGGCGAACGCCACGGCGCCGAGATTAGCCTCGACGCTGGCCAGTCGCCCAAAGTTTACGACGGCCACCAGGATGGCGATCACGAAGATATCCAGCATGGACCAGCGGCCAATGAATTCGATAAAGCGGTACATGATAATGCGTTGTTGTGCCGAAAGCGGCTGGTGGCGCTGCACCGAGAACAGCAGCAGGCCGATGCCTACCAGTTTGAAGGTGGGCACCAGGATGCTGGCAATGAACACCACGGCTGCGATCGGAAACATGCCGTGCTGCATTAATTGGATGACGCCCGCCATGATGGTGCTCGGGTCGCCCTGGCCCAGGGAGTTAATCGTCATGATCGGAAGCAGGTTGGCCGGGATGTACAAGATGGCCGCCGTGATCAACAACGCCCAGGTACGCGTCAGGCTGTTTGGGCGACGGGCATGGACCAACGCGCCGCAACGGGTGCAGGTTTGCTCGTCGGCGTGGAGGTCTTGCCTGTTCAATTCGTGACATTCGGTACAGATCAGAATGCCTGCATCAATCGCCCGCATGAACGTCCTCCCCGGACAATGCGTCCCAGATCTGGTGAGGTGACATCACCACTTCCAGCAGCACTTGCACCATCAATAGCGCAATAAAGCAAGCCAGGCCGAGGCCCACGGTGAGCGAGGCCATGTCAGCCAACTTTACAATCGCCACCAGTACGCCCATCAGGTAGACCTCGAGCATTCCCCAGTCCCGCAGGTGGTGGTAGATACGATAGAACAGCAACCCGTAGCTGCGACCGATATTCAGGCGAATGCTCAACAGAACAGCCAGTTGGCAGAGCAGCTTGAGCAGGGGAATGCCCATGCTGCACAGGAAAACCACGACGGCAATGCCTTGCATGTCGGTGTTGAACAGGCCGACGACGCCGCTCCAGACGGTGTCTTGGGAAGACTGCCCGAGTAGATTGAGCTGCATGATGGGTAGAAAGTTCGCCGGGACATACAACAGGAGCGCCGCCAGTACCAAGGCGAGGCTGCGCTCGACCACGTTGTGACGATGAGCGTAAAGCTCGTAGCCGCAACGCGGGCACTGGGCTTTTTCGCCGAGGGCGAGCACGGGCTTGCGCATCAGCAGGTCGCATTCATGGCAGGCCACCAGGTCGTCCAGCGGCAGATCCGACACCTCAAGGGTATCAACCGGGTCGGGCATACGGAGCTCGAACTCTAAAAAAGGTTAGGCGCGTATTCTAGTGGTCTGGTTCCGAAATAACTGTGCAAATTTGTTGGCGAGGGTGTCAGAAATTTTGTGTTCGGGCATAACATGAGTAAGAGGTGCATGTATGCCAACCAAAAAGAAACCCTTGCGTGACCTGCCCAAAATCCCCAAAGAGCTG
>NZ_JBSVWN010000081.1:0-17388 GCF_054071325.1 Pseudomonas sp. SDO5215_S409
GGGTCGTCCCATAAACACCTCGATAAAGGTGTTGCGACGACCGGTTGAATCCGCCTTGTATCCGAGACAGACAATCGGAAAAGCCACGGTATAGTAACCCCCGATCACGCCAAGGAGCCGTCTATGCGCCAGAAACCCACTGTCCTCGCCCGCGACATTGTCGCCAGTAGCCGTTTGTTTCGTGTGGAGGAGGTGCAGTTACGCTTTTCCAACGGCGTGGAGCGGACTTATGAGCGCCTGGTGGGCCGGGGCAACGGTTACGGCGCGGTGATGATCGTCGCGATGATCGACGCTGACCACGCCCTGTTGATCGAAGAGTATTGCGGCGGCACCGACGAGTATGAACTATCGTTGCCAAAGGGCTTGATCGAGCCCGGCGAGGATGTACTGGCAGCGGCCAACCGGGAGCTCAAGGAAGAAGCCGGTTATGGTGCCCACCAGTTGGAACACATTACTGAACTGTCGGTGTCCCCTGGCTACATGAGCCAGAAAATCCAAGTGGTGCTGGCCACCGATCTGTATGAAGAACGTCTGGAAGGCGACGAGCCGGAGCCGATGCGTGTCGACCGGGTCAACTTGCGGGAACTCTCGCTGTTGGCGCAGAACGCGCAGTTCAGCGAAGGCCGGGCACTCGCCGCGTTGTATCTGGTGCGCGATCTGCTGACCCAGCGTGGAGTGTTCCAGCCATGAGCGAACTGTTTTTAGGCCATCCGTTTATTGCCCCCGTCATTGAACTGGCCCGCCAGGCCGGGGAAGTCATCCTGCCGTACTGGCGCGCCGATGTCGCCGTGAACACCAAGACAGACGATTCGCCCGTGACGGCGGCCGATTTGGCGGCGCACCATTTGATCCTGGCCGGGCTGACCGCGCTGGACCCGAGCATTCCCGTGCTGTCGGAAGAAGACGCGAACATCGACCAGAGCATCCGCGCCGGTTGGCAGCGCTGGTGGTTGGTGGACCCACTGGATGGCACCAAGGAATTCATTTCCGGCAGCGAAGAGTTCACCGTCAACGTCGCGCTGATCGAACACGGCCGGGTGGTGTTCGGGGTGGTGTCGATGCCCACCAGCGGGCGTTGCTACTTTGGCGGTGCAGGCCTTGGCGCCTGGCGCTCGGACATCAACGAGCCGCCCCGGCAGATCCAGGTGCGCCAGACACCGGCCACCGGCGAGGCATTCACCGTGGTGGCCAGCCGTCGCCACAGCAGCCCCGAGCAGGAGCGTTTGCTGGACGGTTTGAGCCAAGGCCTGGGCGAATTGAAGCTGGCCAATATCGGCAGTTCGTTGAAGTTCTGCCTGTTGGCCGAAGGCAGCGCCGACTGCTACCCGCGCCTGGCGCCCACCTCGCAGTGGGACACCGCTGCGGCACAGGGCGTACTCGAAGGGGCGGGTGGTGAAGTGCTGGAGTTGAACGGCGCCCGCTTCAGTTACCCGGCGCGGGCATCGCTGCTCAATCCGTTCTTTTTGGCACTGCCGGCCAAGGCCGCCTGGCGCGAGCGTCTGTTGAGCCTGGCCCGTTCCTGAACCCCGGCAGCCTGCTGGGGAGGACGACCCCACAGGCTGCACTCGCCCCTCGCACCGTGTCGACCGTGCTAGCGGTGCAACACGTACTGCCCGCTAAACGCCACGGCCTGCTCGTCGCTGCCCTGGTTCACGATCCACGTCTGCAACGTCAACCGTGCCCGCCCGTAACGTTGGTAGGTCGCCACGAACCGCTTCCACACCGTTTCCGGCGGCGCTTCACACACGGCCACCGCGTCTCCCGTCACCGGCAGCGGGTAACTGATCTGCCCTTCCTGGATCACAATGTGCCCGCCTTGCACCCCGTCTTCACGCAGTCGCAAGTGCAGCCAACCCCAGCCCGCCAGCACCGCGCCGCAATACAGGCTGCCGCCGAACATGGTGCTCTTGTGGTTGACGTTCGGCGCCAACGGCAGGCCCAGTTGCAGTTGCCCGGCCTGCCAGTCGAGCACGGTGAGGCCCATCTCCCGGGTGAGCGGGATGTCATGGTGAAGGATGGATTCCAGGTAACGGCTGTCGCGGCTCATGGGGATCTCTTGGCAGGTGAAGGGGTTATTCATCGTCGGCGTGCGGGTGGCTGCTGTCGGCGAAGTTCAGCCCGTGCTTGCGCAGTTTGTCGTGCAGGGTTTTGCGCGGCACGCCTAACGCTTCGGCGAGGCTGCGCATGGAGTTGTGGGAGCGCGTCAGCTCGGCGGCGATCAGGCTTTTTTCGAACTGCTCGACCTGCTCGCTCAAGCCGCCCGAGGTGCTGGTCAGCACACCGGCGGCCGGGTCGCCCGGCGTGTTGTCCAGGGCCAGCTCCAGGCCCAGGGCGAACCGCTCGGCGGCGTTTTGCAGCTCGCGCACGTTGCCCGGCCAGCTGTGGCGCAGCAACAATGCTCGCTGGCCCGGTTGCAGTTCCTTGAGCGGCAGGCCATGGCGGCTGCCGGCCTCGTCGGCGAAGTGCTGGAACAGCATCAGCGCATCTTCGCCGCGCTCGCGCAGCGGCGGAATGCGCAGCGGCGCCACGTTGAGGCGGTAATACAAGTCGGCGCGAAAACGCCCCTGGTCGGCAGACTGGCGCAAGTCTTCCTTGGTGGCGGCGATGATGCGGATATCCAGCGGGATCAGTTGATTGCCGCCCAGGCGCTCCACCACGCGTTCTTGCAACAGGCGCAGCAGTTTGACCTGCACGTCCATGCTCATGCTCTCGATTTCATCGAGAAACAGCGTGCCGCCGTTGGCGAATTCGAACTTGCCGATGCGGCGTTTCTGCGCGCCGGTAAAGGCGCCCGGCTCGTGGCCAAACAGCTCGCTTTCCACCACCGACTCGGCCAATGCGCCCGCGTTGATCGCCACGAACGGGCCGTTACGCCGGCTGGACAGGTCGTGCAGCGCCCGTGCGACCACTTCTTTACCCGCGCCGGTTTCGCCCAGGATCAGCACGTCGGCCTTGGTCGCCGCCAGTGCGCCGATCTGCTCGCGCAGGCGCAGCATTTGTGGCGAATGCCCCACCAGCCGCGTGCTCAACTGCTGGCGGTCGCTCAGGGCCAGGCGCAGGCTGCGGTTGTCCAGCACCAGGCGGCGCAGGGCCAGGGCGCGGCGCACGCTGTCGAGCAGGGCGTCGCTGGCGAAGGGTTTTTCCAAAAAGTCATAGGCCCCGGCGCGCATCGCCTGCACCGCCAGCGGTACGTCGCCGTGACCGGTGATCAACAGCACCGGCAGTTCCGGGTCCTGGCCATGCAGTTCGGCCAGCAGCTCCAGGCCGTCCATGCCGGGCATGCGGATGTCGCTCACCACCACGCCCGGCCAGTCGCGGGACAGGCGAGCGGTGAGGCCTGCGGCTTCGCCCAGGGTCAGGACTTTCAGCCCGGCCAGGTCCAGGGTCTGGCACAGGGCCTGACGCAGGTGTGGATCGTCGTCGATCAACACCACCTGAATCTGGTTATCGATACTCATACACTGCGGTCCTCGGACGGTTGCACACTGACGCCCGGCGAGCCGGCACGCAGTTTCAGGGTTAACAGCGCGCCCCCTTCCTTATGGTTGGCGAACAAGAGTTCACCGCCAAAGGCGCGCATCAGGGTGTCGCAGATCGCCAGGCCCAGCCCCAGGCCCTGGGTGCGGGTCTTGGTGGTGTAGAACGGCTCGCTGGCGCGGCCCAGGGCTTCCATGCAAAAACCCGGGCCGTTGTCGCGAATGTACAGGTTGACGCCCTGTTCAGTGGTTTGGGCACTGAGCCAGAGTTTGCGCGGCGGGCCTTTTTCGGTCAGCGCGTCGAGGGCGTTGGCCAACAGGTTGCCGAGCACCTGGCGCAGGCGGGTTTCGCCGGCCTGCACCCACAGGGTCGCCTCCGGCAGGTCGCGGATCAGCTCCACTTCCATCGCCCGACGGCGTTTGGCCAACAACGCCAGGGCATCGTCCAGCGCCGGTTGCAGGGCCACGCTTTCGGGCGCATGCCGGTCGCGGCGGGCGAAGGCGCGCAAATGCGCGATGATCGAGGCCATGCGCCCGGTCAGTTCGCTGATGAGCTTGAGGTTGCCACGGGCGTCGTCGGTGCGTTGGTGATCGAGCAGGATCCCGGCGTTTTCGGCATAGCTGCGAATCGCCGCCAGCGGTTGGTTCAGTTCGTGGCTGATGCTCGCCGACATGGTGCCCAGCGCCGACAATTTGCCCGCTTGCACCAGGTCGTCCTGGGCGCGCACCAGGTCCTGCTGGGCGTTTTCGCGCTCCAGCACTTCCTGTTTCAAGCGCCGGTTGAGTCCTTCCAGGTCGCTGGTGCGTTCGGCCACGCGGCCCTCGAGCTCCAGGCGGGCCTTGGCTTCAAAGGCGATGCGCTCCAGGTAATGGCGGCGGCGCTGCATCATCAGGCCCAGCAACAGCATCAGCACCAGCAAGGTGGCGCCGCCCACCGCGACCACGGTGCGTACCGGGCGGCTGATCAAGGTGCGCGGGGCCAGGATCTCGACCTTCCAGCCGGTTTCGGCCAGGTCAGTGGCCTGGCGCACCCAGCCGCTGGCGCTCAGGTTCAGGGGCTGCGGGTCGCGGGTCGGGTAGGGCTGGATGGCGATGATCGCCAGGCGCTCCTGGGGTGACAGTGGCCGGGTGGCGCGAAATCGCCATTGGGGGCGCGAGGTGAGGATCACCACGCCATTGTGGTCGGTCACCAGCAGTTGTTCCGGGGTGTTGCCCCACAGGCTTTCGGTGTGGTCCAGGTCGACCTTGGCCACCAATACGCCAATGATGGTGTCGCCCTCGCGCACGGCCGCCGCAAAGAAATAACCGCGCTTGGCCGAGGTGGTGCCCAGCCCGAAGAACCGCCCCAGGCGCCCTTCCATGGCTTCGCTGAAATACGGCCGGAAGGAAAAATTGCGCCCCACGAAGCTGTCTTGCTTGTCCCAGTTGGACGCGGCCAGGGTTTTGCCGGTGGTGTCCATCAGGTACATCACTTCCACGCCCGCCTGGGCGGCGACGTCCTTGAGCAGCATGTTGGCGCTGACCAGGTTGGTGCTCACCTGCGGCGCGTCCAGCGCGGTGCGCAGGGCGGGCAGGTCGCCGAGGATCTGCGGCAGCACCTCGTAGCGGTGCAGGGTGCCCAGCAGGTTGGCGACGTACAGGTCGAGGGTCTGGCGGTTCTGCCCGGCCAGCTCGCTGCGGTAGTAGCGCTCGGCCAGGTGTTCGAGCGGCCACAGCAGCGGCGCCAGGCACAGCGCCAGCAGCGCGAGGCTGCGCCACCGGGGTCTACGCGCAAGGGTTGGGTTCATGGCAGGGATGCGCCTCAAGAGTACCGGCGCATTATGCCTAGTGCTGCGCGGCAAGACACTCGCGCAATGCGTCCTGCCACTGCGGCAGGGCGACGTGCCACTGCCGGTGCAGGCGGCTGCACGCCAGGCGCGAGTTCAACGGGCGCCTGGCGGGCGTGGGGTAGGCGCTGGAGGCGATGGCCTCCAACTCGGCGCAGGCCTTGCCTTGGGCGCGCAGGTGCTCGCCAATGGCCTGGGCAAACCCGAACCATGACGTCTCGCCCCGGGCCGTGAGGTGATAAACGCCCCAGTCCCCGGCCTGGCCCGCCTGCCAGCGCTCGATCAGCTGGCGGGTGCCTTGGGCAATGCTGCCCGCCCAGGTCGGCGCGCCGATCTGGTCGGCGACGATGCGCAGCAGCGGCTTTTCTTGCAGCAGGCGTTGCATGGTCAGCAGGAAATTCTTGCCATGGTTTGAATAGACCCAACTGGTGCGCAAGATCAGGTGTTCGCCGCCCACCGCCGCAATCGCCTGCTCGCCCGCCAGTTTGCTCAGGCCGTAGACGCTCAGGGGGTGGGGCGCGTCGTCTTCGGTGTAGGCGGCAGGTTTGCTGCCGTCAAACACGTAGTCGGTGGAGTAGTGGATCAGCGGGATGCCCAGCGCATGGGCTTCTTCGGCGAACACCCCGGGCGCGGTGGCGTTGATGGCGAAGGCGGCGTCCGGCTCGCTCTCGGCCTGGTCCACGGCAGTGTGGGCGGCCGCGTTGATGATCAGGCCCGGACGGTGGGCGCGGACCTGCTGGCGAATGCGTTCAGGGTGCGCCAGGTCGAGGTGGTCGCGCCCGAGCACGATCAACTCGCCCAGGCCCTGGAGGTGCTGTTGCAGCGCGCGGGAAACCTGGCCGTGCTGGCCGCTGATGAGGATTTTGAGGGGGGTGGTCATGGGAACAGGTCGGCCTCCAGCAGGGGTTTGCCGTTGTTGTCCTTGGCGGACAGTTGCGGCGGTTCGGTCAGTTGCCAGTCGATGGCCAGCGTCGGGTCGTTCCACAGCAGGCTGCGCTCGGCGGACGGCGTGTAGTAATCGGTGGTTTTGTAGAGGAACTCGGCCACCTCGCTCAGCACCACGAAGCCATGCGCAAAGCCTTCCGGCACCCATAACTGCCGGTGGTTCTGCGCCGACAAGTGCACGCCCACCCATTGGCCGAACGTGGGCGAGCTGCGGCGGATGTCGACGGCCACGTCCAGCACTTCACCAAAGGTCACGCGCACCAGTTTGCCCTGGGTGTGTTCCAGTTGGTAATGCAGGCCGCGCAACACGCCTTTTTGCGAGCGTGAATGGTTGTCCTGCACGAAGTCACGCTTGAGCCCGGTGGCGTCTTCAAACGCGCGGGCATTGAAGCTTTCGTAGAAAAACCCGCGCTCGTCGCCAAACACCTTCGGCTCGAGGATCAACACGCCGGGCAGCGTTGTTTCTGTCACCTTCATTTATGCTCTCCGGCCAATGAGTACAGGTATTGGCCATATCCGGTCTTGCCAAAATAACGGGCGCGCTCCAGCAGGTGGTCGCGGTCGATCCAGCCGTTCAGGTAGGCGATTTCTTCCAGGCATGCCACTTTCAGGCCCTGGCGGTGTTCGATGGTCTGCACGTACTGCGAGGCTTCCAGCAAGCTGTCGTGGGTGCCGGTGTCGAGCCAGGCAAAGCCCCGGCCGAAACGCTCCACTTGCAGGTCGCCGCGTTGCAGGTAGGCATTGTTGACGTCGGTGATTTCCAGCTCGCCACGGGCTGAAGGCTTGATGGCCTTGGCGATCTGGATCACGTCGTTGTCATAGAAATACAGGCCGGTGACCGCGTAGCTGGATTTAGGCTTGGCGGGCTTTTCTTCGATGGACAGGGCATGGCCGTCGGCGTCGAAGTCGATCACGCCGAAGCGCTCCGGGTCCTTGACCCAATAACCGAACACCGTCGCGCCTTGATCGCGCTGCACCGCGCCCTTCAATTGTTCGCTGAAGCGTTGGCCGTGGAAGATGTTGTCACCCAGGATCAGGCACACCGGGTCTTTGCCGATGAACTGTTCGCCAATCAGGAAGGCCTGGGCCAAGCCGTCTGGCTTGGGCTGCTCGGCGTAGGTGAACGTGACGCCGAACTGGCTACCGTCGCCCAGCAGGTTGCGGTATTGCGGCAGGTCGGCGGGTGTTGATATGACCAGGATCTCCTTGATGCCCGCCAGCATCAGTACGGAGATCGGGTAATAGATCATCGGTTTGTCGTACACCGGCAACAATTGCTTGGAGACGCCCAGGGTGATGGGGTGCAAACGGGTGCCGGTGCCGCCGGCCAATACGATTCCCTTCATCATGCAATCAGATCCTTATAGTCAGTGTTGCCCAGTCGTTCGCCTTGGTAGCTGCCATCCTGAACCCTGCGGCACCATTCCAGGTTTTCGAGATACCACTGCACGGTCTTGCGCAGGCCGCTCTCGAAGGTTTCCTGTGGCGCCCAGCCCAGCTCGCGTTCGATCTTGCTGGCGTCGATCGCGTAGCGCAGGTCGTGGCCGGGGCGGTCCTTGACGAAGGTGATCAGGTCGCTGAACTGCGCCACACCCGCGGGGCGGCGGGGCGCCAGTTCTTCCAGCAACGCGCAAATGCTGCGCACGACGTCGATGTTTTTCTGCTCGTTGTGCCCACCGATGTTGTACGTCTCGCCCACCACACCGTCGGTGACCACCTTGAGCAACGCACGGGCGTGGTCCTCTACAAACAGCCAGTCGCGCACTTGTCGGCCATCGCCGTATACCGGCAGCGGCTTGCCCGCGAGGGCGTTGAGGATCACCAGCGGGATCAGTTTTTCGGGGAAGTGGAACGGCCCGTAATTGTTCGAGCAATTGGTGAGCAGCACCGGCAACCCGTAGGTGCGCTGCCAGGCGCGGACCAGGTGGTCGGACGCCGCCTTGCTGGCCGAGTACGGCGAGCTGGGCGCATAGGGTGTGGTTTCGGTGAACAGGTCATCGACGCCGTGCAAGTCGCCATACACTTCGTCGGTGGAAATGTGATGGAAGCGGAACGCACTTTTCGCAGGCTCCGGCAGTTGTTGCCAGTAACCGCGCGCCGCTTCCAGCAGGCTGTAGGTGCCCACGATGTTGGTCTGGATAAAGTCCGACGGGCCGTCGATGGAGCGGTCGACGTGGGACTCGGCCGCCAGGTGCATGATGGCATCCGGCGCAAAACGCGCGAGCACGGCGCTCACGGTGGCCTGGTCGATGATGTCGGCCTGGACGAACTCGTAGCGGGTATTGGTGGCAATGCTGGCCAGCGACTCGAGGTTGCCGGCGTAGGTCAGCTTGTCCAGGTTGAGCACTTCGTGCCCGGTGTGTTGAATCAGGTGCCGGATCAGGGCGGAGCCAATGAAGCCAGCCCCGCCGGTGATGAGAATGCGCATGTCGGAAGCCCTTTTCCTTAGACGGTCGTCAAGCCCATGCAGCATAGCTGGAGTTATGCAGCGCAGGGGTTGCGTTACACCCGTTATCGATGGCGAGATAATCCCCTGACAAAAACCTCAAGGATCGTCCCATGTTGCTCGCCACGTTGATTCACCGCGTCAGCCTGCCCTGCCCGCAAGTCGGTCCTGTGCCCGCCGCGCGGCTATTGGCGCAGCATTACGGCCTTGAGGGCGTATTGCAGTCGCTGGGCAGCCAGCAGGACCTCAATTACCGGGTAGACAGCGCCCAAGGCCGTTTCGTGCTGAAAATCTGCCGGGGCGACTACGCCGCCGTCGAACTCGAGGCCCAGCACGCCGGGCTCAAGCATTTGCAGGCGCATGCCCACCTGCGCGTGCCTGCGGTGATCGCCGCGCGCGACGGCCGGGAACTGCTGACCGAAACCGTCGACGGGCACACCGTGCACCTGCGCCTGCTCGATTACATCGACGGCCAGCCGTTGACTCACCTGCCTCACCTGAGCCGCGAAGTGATTGCCGGGTTCGGCCGGCTCTGCGCGCAGATGAACCTGGCGCTCGCCGACTTCACCCACCCGGGCCTTGAGCGCACGTTGCAATGGGACCCGCGCCACGCCGCCGAGTTGATCGCGCACCTAGTGGCCAACCTCGAGCACCTGCCGCACCGGGTCTTGATCGAGCAGGCCGCCGCCCAGGCCTGGCAGTGCGTGGCGCCGTTGGCTGCGGCGCTGCCGTGGCAAGCCGTGCACATGGACATCACCGACGACAACGTGGTGTGGCAGCGCGACGAACACCGCCACTGGCAGGTGCAGGGCGTGATCGACTTCGGCGACCTGGTGCACACCTGGCGCATTGCCGACTTGTCAGTGACTTGCGCCGCGTTGTTGCATCACGCCAAGGGGGACCCGTTTGCGATCCTGCCGGCGATCCAGGCCTATCACGCCGTGAACCCTTTGCAGCGTGAGGAGTTGCAGGTGTTGTGGCCACTGATCGTGGCCCGGGCGGTGGTGCTGGTGCTCAGCAGCGAGCAGCAACGGCGACTGGACCCGCACAACGCCTACCTGCTGAAAAACGCCGAGCATGAGTGGGACATCTTCCACGTTGCCACCTCGGTGCCGTTCGAGCTGATGGAAGCGGCGATCCTGAACGAGTTACCGCCATTGGCCAGCGATGGCTTTGCTCCGTTGTTGCCCGGCCTGGTTGGCCGCGAGTTCGCGTTGATCGACCTGGGCGTGTTGAGCCCGCATTTGCAGGCCGGTAACTGGGAGCAAGCGGGCATCGACCAGCGCCTGTTGCAGGAAGCGGCGGCGGTCCATGGGCTGGCGGCGAGTCGTTATGGGCAATACCGCTTGTCGCGCACGCGGCCGGACAGCGCCGAGGAGCCGGACACATTTGCCCTGCATGTGGAACTGCGCGTGCCCCAGGGCACCGCTGTGCAAGCGCCGTTCGCCGGTACGCTGCAGGCGGGCCCGCAGGGGGTGTGGGTGCTGCACAGTGCTCATTTGAACCTGCGGCTGTGGGGCGTGGACGCCACGCTGCCTGCCGGGGCCAGCGTGCTCAAGGGCCAGGTGTTGGGCGCAACCGACGGCGCCCTCACCGTGCAACTGTGCCGCGCCGACCTTGCGCCGCCGCTGTTTTGCGTGCCTTCGCGGGTGCGGGCATGGCAGGCGTTGTGCCCGTCTCCGGCGGCCTTGCTGGGGCTGGCCTGCGATGCCGAGCCCGAGCAGGACGCGCACACCCTGCTGGCCCGGCGCGACGCGAGCTTTGCGCGCACGCAAAAACACTATTACGTGGACCCGCCGCGCATCGAGCGCGGCTGGCGCAACCACCTGATCGACATGCAGGGCCGCGCCTACCTGGACATGCTCAACAACGTCGCCGTGCTGGGCCACGGCCACCCGCGCATGGCCCAAGTGGCAGCGCGGCAATGGTCGTTGCTCAACACCAATTCGCGTTTTCACTATGCGGCGGTTGCCGAGTTTTCCGAGCGCTTGCTCAAGCTGGCGCCCAGTGGCATGGACCGTGTGTTTCTGGTCAACAGCGGCACCGAGGCCAACGACCTGGCGATCCGCCTGGCCTGGGCCTACAGCGGCGGGCGCGACATGCTCAGTGTGCTGGAGGCCTATCACGGCTGGTCGGTGGCGGCGGATGCGGTGTCCACTTCGATTGCCGACAACCCCAAGGCCCTGAGCAGCCGCCCGGACTGGGTGCACCCGGTGACCGCGCCGAATACCTACCGTGGTGAGTTCCGTGGGCCCCACAGCACGCCGGACTATGTACGAAGCGTGGAACACAACCTGGCGAAAATCGCCGAACAAAAACGCCAGCTCGCGGGTTTCATCTGTGAGCCTGTGTATGGCAATGCCGGCGGGATTTCCCTGCCGCCGGGGTATCTGCAAACGGTGTACGGGTTGGTGCGTGCGCAGGGCGGGGTGTGCATCGCCGACGAAGTGCAGGTGGGTTATGGCCGCATGGGCCATTTCTTCTGGGGGTTTGAGGAGCAGGGCGTGGTGCCGGACATCATCACCATGGCCAAAGGCATGGGCAACGGCCAGCCGCTGGGCGCGGTGATCACCCGGCGGGAAATCGCCGAGGCGCTGGAGGCCGAGGGGTATTTCTTCTCGTCGTCGGGCGGCAGCCCGGTGAGCTGCCAGATCGGCCTGGCGGTGCTGGAGGTGATGGAGCAAGAAAAGCTGTGGGAAAACGCCCAAGTGGTGGGCGGGCATTTCAAGGCGCGCCTGGAGGCGTTGATCGAGCGCCACCCGCTGGTGGGCGCGGTGCACGGGTCTGGGTTTTACCTGGGCCTGGAACTGGTGCGCGACCGCCAGACCCTGGAACCTGCCACCGCCGAAACCGCGTTGCTGTGCGACCGCCTGCGCGAGCTGGGGATTTTCATGCAGCCGACCGGTGATTACCTGAACATCCTCAAGATCAAGCCGCCGATGGTCACGTCGCGCCAGAGCGTGGATTTCTTCGTGGACATGCTGTCCAAGGTGCTGGACGAGGCGCTGTAAGGCTCACTGTCGATTGTTATCGAGAATTTTTCAGTGAATTTCATCGGGGATGATTTTTTTGGCTTCAAAAGCCGATTTTTATCCGATATAAAGTCGGCCACGTCCCCCTTATTGTCATCGGTCAGGGCTACCCTGACCGCTACTCCCCCGGCCTGATCCCTGGAGCCCTGAATGACCACTTTGCACAGCACCCCCCGCGCCGATGGTTTTTACATGCCCGCCGAATGGGCGCCGCAGACCCAGGCCTGGATGATCTGGCCGCAGCGCCCGGACAACTGGCGCCTGGGCGGCAAACCCGCGCAGGCCGCGCATGTGGCGGTGGCCAAGGCGATTGCGCGGTTTGAGCCGGTGACTGTCGCCGTCTCGGCCGAGCAGTACGAAAACGCCCGGGCGCGGCTGGACGTGCCCAATATCCGCGTGGTGGAAATGTCCAATGACGATGCGTGGGTGCGCGACACCGGGCCGACGTTTGTGATCAATGACAGCGGCGAAGTGCGCGGCGTGAACTGGGACTTCAACGCCTGGGGCGGCTTTGACGGCGGCCTGTATGCGCCGTGGAACCGCGACGTGCAGGTGGGCGGCAAGATCCTCGAGATCGAGCGCGCTCCGCGTTACCGCACCGAGGGGTTTGTGCTCGAAGGTGGCTCGATTCATGTCGACGGGGAAGGCACGCTCATCACCACCGAAGAATGCCTGCTCAACCGCAATCGCAACCCGCACCTGAACCGGGGCGAGATCGAAGCGGTGCTGCGCGACCACCTGGCGGTGGACACCATCATCTGGTTGCCCGATGGCCTGTTCAACGACGAAACCGATGGCCATGTGGATAACTTCTGCTGCTACGTGCGCCCGGGCGAGGTGTTGCTGGCCTGGACCGACGACGCGCAAGACCCCAACTACGCCCGCTGCCACGCCGCCCTGCAAGTGCTGCAAAACAGCACCGATGCCAAGGGCCGCCCGTTCATCGTGCATAAAATGCCGATCCCGGGCCCGCTCTTCGCCACCGAAGAAGAATGCGCCGGGGTGGACCCGGTCGATGGCAGCCAGGAGCGTAATCCCACTGTGCGGTTGGCCGGTTCCTACGTGAACTTCCTGATCGTCAACGGCGGCATCATCGCGCCGAGTTTTGACGACCCGCTGGACGCCACCGCCAAGCAGATCCTGCAGGAGCTGTTCCCGCAGCACGAAGTGGTGATGGTGCCGGGCCGCGAACTGTTACTGGGCGGGGGCAATATCCATTGCCTGACCCAACAACAGCCCGCGCCGCACAAAAACTGAGTGCGGTTGTAACATCTTCGTGCGTGATTGAACGTCCCCGCGGGGGCTCGCCCTCGCCGCGTTTCAAGCCAGCCCACGGCCCGTCAGGCTCGTGGGCTTTTTTGTGGGCAAGTGCCTGTGGGCCGGGGACTTGGCATAGCTCTTGTATCGGTAATAGCCCCGCAATCAGGGCGTGTGACTGCGCAGTTCTGTCACAAACCTTGAGTACCTTGGCCGCTCACGCAGTAGGAGAGAGCGCTGACATGAACGCCGATATCAACCTGATGTACAAACGCACGTTCCACCCGCTGCGGGTGAACGGCGATGCACTGCATGCGTTGGCACTCTGGTTGAAGGCAAACGACCCGCGACAGGCCAGGCAACCGCCTGCACGCGAGGTGAGGGTGGAGCGCTACCCGGCGGGATTGTTGAGCGACGAAGAACTGTTGGCGTTGTGTGAAGTAATCAACAGCTAAACGACAGCAGTGGCCTGTTTTGAACAGTGACGCCCTCGCAGGTGAGTGTTGGCTTGCCTGCGAGGGGGCACGAGGGTCTGTTCAGGCGGTGGCCGGCAGCTGGCTCAGAAGTTGTAAGTGCCGGTGACCACCAGGGAGCGCGGTTCGCCTGGCTGGATCTGCGCGGCACTGGTGGCGGACTCGTAGTAGCGTTTGTCGCTGAGGTTGTTGAGCGCCGCCCGCACATCCCATTCTTTTTGCCGGAACCCGGCCAGGGCATCCCAGCGCCCGTAGCCGGGCAGCACCACGGTGTTGAGGTTGTCGGCATAGCGGTCGCCCACCAGCGTCAGGCCGGTTTCGGCGTACCAGCCCATTTCGGGTTTCCAGGTGATGAACAGGCTGGCGTTGCGCTTGGCCACGTCGCTGATGCGCTTGCCTGCAAAGCCGTTGCTGTCTTTTTCGACCTTGGCATCCTGCACCCCGACGCCGCCGCGCAGGTACCAGTTGCCGACGATTTTCCCGGCGGCCGTCAGCTCCACACCGCGCGAGCGCTGCACGCCGCTGAGCAGGGTGACAGTGGGGTCCAGCGGGTCGCGGGTGCGGCGGTTGTAAAGCTCCAGCTCGTACACCGCCAGGGTGGTGCTCAGGCGGTCGTCGAGCCAGTCGCTTTTGACGCCGACTTCTTTCTGCCGGGTCAGTTCCGGGCTCAGGTCGTTGACGTTACCCGCCGCATTAGGCGTGATGCCGATCAAGCCGCCGCCCGCTGGCGAGAACGTTTTGCTCCATGAGGCATAGAACGTGTGGTGCTCCAGCGGCGTCCAGATCACGCCGACGCGCGGGCTGGTGTGGTGGCTGTCGACCTGTTGCCGGGCATGGTTGACCTGGTTGGTGGTGTCCACCTCGAAACGGTCGTAGCGCAGGCCGGCCAGCAGTTGCCATTGATCGTTCAGGCGCAGTTGGTCCTGCACGTACAGGCCTTGGCTGTCGGCCTGGGTGTCGTTGTGCGTGGAGAGCACCATCGGGCCGTTATAGCTCTGGCGACGATTGGGGTGGCGCAGGTCGACGCCGGGCACATTGGCAGGCACTTTGGCGGTGTAGAGCTTGGGGTCGCGACGCTGGTTGCCAAGTTCCAGGCCGGTGAGCAGCCGGTGCTCCAGGCCGAAGGTGCTGAAGCCGCCTTCCAGTTCCAGGTTATTGAAAATGTTGCGGGTGTTGAGGTCTTGCTGCCAGCGCTGGCGCGTCACCGTGTTTGTCTTGGCGTTGTAGCCGGTGAGGTAGGTGTTGTCGAAGTCGCTGTCGAGCGTGAACACGCTCAAGGTATGGCGCAGTTGCCAGTTATCGTTGACCTCATAGGCCAGGCGCGAACGCAGGGACTGGGAGGTGTCGTCGATGTAGTCGCGGGCATCGCCATACGTGGTGCTGCGGCCCACGTCCGCCGGGCGGCCGTTGACGCCGGGAATGCCGCGATCGGGCGTGCGGTTGTAGCGGCTGTACTCGTACTGCACCAACCAGTTCAGGTCTGGCGCCAGTTGCCAGCTCATCGACGGCGCGAACAATTGGCGATTGCCGCTGACGTGGTCGCGGAAACTGTTGGCGTCTTCGTTGCCCATGTTCAGGCGCAGGCTGAGGGTGTCGGTGGGGTCGGCGCTGAGGTCGGCGTACAGGCTGCGCAGGTCTTGACTGCCGCCCTGGACTTCGACGCTGGAGGCGCGCCCGGCCTGGGGCAGTTTGCTGACACGGTTGACGATACCGCCCTGGCCGCCACGGCCGTACAACACAGCGGCGGGGCCCTTGAGCACCTCGATGCGTTCGATGTTGTGCAGGTCACGCACGTATTGGCTGTCGTCGCGCACGCCGTCCAGGTAGAAGTCGTTGCTGGCGTCGAAGCCACGGATGCGCAGGCTGTCAAAGCGCGTGTCGGCGCCGCTGCTGAGGTTGGGCACGCCGCTCAAGGCCTGGCCCAGGTCGTTGGTGCCGTAGGCGCGCAGGGTGTCGGTGTTCACCGCGTCGATGGCCTGGGGCACGTAGCGCACCGGCGTGGCCGTGCGGGTGGCGGTGTTGGTCTGGCGCACGCGCGGGTCGTCTTCGTCGGCTTCGGCGCGGATCGACGTTTCTGGCAGGACGGTGGCCGCGCAGGCAAAACCTGCAGACAGCAGGGCAGAAAGCCCAAGGGTGATGGGCGTCAGGCGGGGGGGCAGGCATGGGAATGTGCATCCAAAAAAGTCAGCGGAAAAACGCGTGCGAATGATAATGCTTGTTATTTGCGCGCGTTATTTATTCTGTGCCACGGAGGGTTTGGAAAGTGTTACTTAATGTGTTTTGAGCGGCGACCCCGGAGTTCTTAGATTTTTTTCGCCTAAATACAGAAGATTCACGAAATTGACACACCGTTAAGGGCGCAGATAGGATCCGCTCCAACGCCTGTGGCTAACCGCCATGATTCCTCAATAAAAAAAGGCCCGCGGCTCACCAGTCGTCCGCGGGCCTTTTTTATTGTGGGGAGGCGACACCAGAAAAAGCAGTAAGGAGCCTGGTGTCACAGCGCGTCATCAACCCGTATTAAGGAATATAAAAAAATGTTGAAACAACGGATGGGTCTGCTCGCTCTGGGGATTTTGAGCGCGACGACCGCAATGGCTAACGACCAGGAGCAATCCAAAGGGTTCGTAGAGGACAGCCACCTGAACATCGCGGCGCGCAACGCGTACATCAGCCGCGACTACAAGAACCACAAGCAAGACAAAGCCGAATGGGGCCAGGGTTTCATCGGCAAGTTCGAGTCCGGCTTCACCCAAGGCACCGTGGGTGTGGGTGTGGACGTGATCGGCCAGTACGCGATTCGTCTGGATGGCGGTAAAGGCCGCAGCGGCGCCGGTGGTATCGATTTCTTCAAGCAAGGCGACAGCGGCGCAGCAGCGGACGACCTGTCCAAGGGCGGCGCAGCCGTGAAGTTCCGTGTGTCCAACACCGTGCTCAAGTACGGCCAACAGATGCCGGCCGTGCCAGTGCTGGAGTTCGACAACTCCCGCCTGCTGTCGGAAACCTACGAGGGCACCTCGATCGTTTCCAAGGAAATCGCCGGCCTGCAACTGGACGCCGGTCATTTCACCAAGGAAGCACGCAAGAGCGCCGAAGGCAGCGACAGCGGCGGCCTGAAAAGCATCAACTACCTGGGCGGTAGCTACAAGTTCACCGAAAGCCTGTCGGCCGCGCTGTACGCCTCCGACATGGAAGACGTGCTGAAGAAGCAATACGTCAACGTCAACTACGTGCTGGCGCTGCCAGAAAAGCAATCGTTGACCTTTGACTTCAACGGCTACAAAACCAAGCTGGACAAGAGCTTTGCCCTGGAAAACCAAGGTGATGCAGACGCCCGCGACAACAAGATCTGGAGCCTGGCCGCGACCTGGGCCTTTGGTCCGCACAGCCTGACCCTGGCCCACCAGCGCAGCACCGGTGACACCGGCTACCTGTACGGCGGCTATCGCAACGCAGGCGGTATCGGCGACGGTGGCAACACCATCCTGCTGGCCAACTCCTACTGGTCCGACTTCAACGGCAAGGACGAGCGCTCCTGGCAAGCCGGCTACGGCCTGGACTTCAGTGCGTTCGGCGTGCCGGGCCTGACCTACAACATCGCTTACGTGCGCGGTACTAACATTGACGACGGTTCCAACCGTGGCAATGGCACCGAGCGTGAGATCTTCAACCAGTTCAAATACGTGGTACAGAGCGGCCCGGCTAAAAACCTGAGCCTGCGTGCCCGTGCATCCTGGTTGCGCGTCTCCAACAACGCCAGCGACTACAACGTGGGCGGGAACGAACTGCGCCTGTTCGCCGACTACCCGATCAACGTTTTCTGATGATCGCGCGTCGGGCCTGATTCAAGGCACACAAAAAACCCCGACTGGTTCGGGGTTTTTTTATGTGCGCCAGGCATGGCGCGTTGCGCGAAGCGCAACCAGCTTGGCT
>NZ_JBSVWN010000082.1:0-16471 GCF_054071325.1 Pseudomonas sp. SDO5215_S409
CCTGGCGCGGCTCTGGGCCGAACTGTTGAACGTTGATCGGGTGGGTCGCCATGACCACTTTTTTGAATTGGGCGGCCACTCGTTACTGGCCGTCAGCCTGATAGGGCGACTGCGCCAGGAAGGCATCGAAGCGAACGTCAAGGCGCTGTTCGAGCAACCCACGCTCTGGGAATACGCCGAAATTACAGAAAGAATGGAGATGGTCCTGTGAGTGTTATCGAACTGTTGGCGACATTAAAAGAAAAAGACGTACAGCTTTCCGTCAAGGGCGATCAACTGGTAGTACAGGGCAACAAGCAGGCGCTCAAAGAGCCTGCGGTATTGGCATCGCTGCGTGAGCACAAGGCCGCGCTGATCGCGCTGATCAATGCCGGTGAGTACTCGGCGCAACGGGTTGGGCACATCGACGTACCGGCCAATGCCATTGCAGGGGATTGCACTCACATCAAGCCTTCGATGCTGCCTCTGGTAAGTCTGAGCCAGGAAGCGATCGACCGCATTGTGGCCCAAGTGCCAGGCGGCGCGGCCAATGTGCAGGATATCTACCCGTTGGCGGCACTTCAGGAAGGGATCTTTTATCACCATGTCACGGCCCGTGACGGTGATCCCTACCTCATGCGTTCACAGTTTGCGATTGCCACGCGCACGCGTCTGGATGAGTTCGCCCAGGCCTTGCAAAAGGTCATTGACCGCCATGACATTCTGCGTACCAGTATTGTTTGGGAAGGGCTGGATGAGCCCGTGCAGGTGGTCTGGCGTCAGTCTCCAATGGTGATGGACGAAGTGGTTCTGGATCCCGCAGCAGGGCCGGTCACCGAGCAGTTGTATCGGCATTTCGACACGCGTGCCATGCACATGCACATCGACCAGGCGCCGTTGCTGCGCCTGGTGTTTACCGAGGACGCAGCCAATCAGCGCTGGATCGCCATGCTGCTGTTCCACCACATCGCGATGGACCATATCGCCATGCAAGGTGTTTACGAGGAGGTGCACGCCTTTTTGTACGATTATGGCGACCAACTGGGCAAGGCCGTGCCTTATCGCAACTTCGTGGCTCAGGCACGCCTGGGAATGACAGTGCAAGAGCATGAAGCGTTCTTTCGCGAGATGCTGGGCGACCTTGACGAACCGACATTGCCCTTCGGTCACCAGGATGTGCAAGGTGACGAACGCGATGTGACTGACCTGGCCTTCGTGCTCGACGACGACCTGAGTCGCCGCTTGCGTGCACAGGCACGCAAGCAGGGCGTCAGCGTTGCCAGCCTTCATCACTTGGCATGGGCGCAGGTGTTGGGGCGTATCTCTGCGCGTGACGACGTAGTGTTCGGCACCGTGTTGATGGGCCGGATGGCGGGAGGCGAGGGCAGTGACCGTGGGCTGGGGCTGTTTATCAATACACTGCCGCTGCGCCTGGAGGTGGGCGCCGTGGACGTGCACGCCGCGACCAGGGCCGCCCATGCGCGGCTGACACGTCTTCTGGGTCATGAACATGCGCCACTGGCGCTGGCTCAACGTTGCAGTGGCGTCGCCGCGCCGACACCGTTGTTCAGTGCTTTGATCAACTATCGCCAGGGCCAGGCGCCTGTTTCCAAGGAGCAGCTTGCCCAACGGTGGGACGGCATCGAGGGGTTGGGGGCCGAGGGTCGCAGTAACTACCCGTTGGTGTTGTCAGTCGACGACGTGGGCGAGGATTTCAACCTGACCCTGCAAGGGGTTGCCAGCATGCCCTTGCCGCGTATCCAGGGTTACCTGTTGACGGCGTTGAACACCCTGGTGTCGGCGCTGGAGCAAGGGCACGCCCCGCTAATGCACGATTTGCCCATCGTGCCCGTGGAAGAGCGCGAGGCCGTGACGGTCGGCTTCAACCAGACCGCGCGCGACTACGCTCGCGGGCAGACCATCCACGGCTTGTTCCAAGCCCGTGCCGCCGAGCTGCCCCAGGCGATTGCCGTTCAGCAGGGTGGGCAGCAGCTGAGCTACCGACAGCTCAACGAACGGGCCAATCAGCTGGCTCGCCACCTGCTTGAACTGGGTATCCAGCCCGACGACCGGGTTGCGATCTGTGCCCGGCGCAGCCTGGAAACACTCGTCGGGCTGGTGGCGATTCTCAAGGCCGGGGCTGCCTACGTGCCGGTTGATCCGGCGCACCCGCGCGAGCGTATCGCTTACCTGTTGCAAGACAGCGCACCGCGGGCGGTGCTGGCCCAACAGTCCACCCGCCCTTTGTTGGGCGAGGTCGGGGCGCCGGTCATCGACCTGGACGATCAGGCGTGGCAACACGGCTCGCCTGACAACCTTCACCTGGCGAACCTGACGCCGACGAATCTTGCCTACGTGATCTACACCTCCGGCTCCACCGGCCAACCCAAGGGCGTGATGGTGGAACACCGCACTCTGGAAAACCTGGTGAACTGGCACTGCGAGGCCTTCGATCTGCATGCTGGCGGGCACACCTCCAGCGTCGCCGGTTTTGGTTTTGACGCCATGGCCTGGGAGGTCTGGCCAGCACTGTGCGCGGGCGCCACCTTGCATTTGCCGCCGGCACAACAGAGCAATGAAGACATTGATGCACTGCTGCAATGGTGGATCGCGCAGCCGCTGGACGTGAGCTTTTTACCGACCCCGGTGGCTGAATACGCCTTCAGCCGGGGCCTTGAGCACCCGACCCTGAAAAACCTGCTGATCGGCGGCGACCGCCTGCGCCAGTTCAACACACCGCAACGGTTCAACCTGATCAACAACTACGGCCCCACCGAAGCGACCGTGGTTGCCACCTCTGGCCTGATCGAGGCGGGCAAGACCCTGCATATCGGCAAACCCATCGCCAACACCCAAGCCTATTTGCTCGATGCCCAACTGCAACCGGTGCCACAGGGCGTGGCGGGCGAGCTGTATGTCGGCGGTGCCGGGGTGGCGCGCGGTTACCTGAACCGTGCGCAAATGACAGCCGAGCGTTTCATCAAAGACCCGTTCAGCACTGACCCTGGCGCACGCCTGTACCGCACCGGTGACTTGGCGCGCTGGCTGGAGGACGGCACCCTGGACTACCTGGGTCGCAACGACGACCAGGTGAAAATCCGTGGCGTGCGTATCGAGTTGGGCGAAATCGAAACCTGCCTGGGCGAGCATGCCCAGGTGCGTGAAGCCGTGGTGCTGGCCCGTGACGGGCGCCTGGTGGCGTACTTCACCGAGCAACAGCCGGTGGAAATCGAGGTGCTGCGCACTTGGTTGCAAGCCCATCTGCCGGAATACATGGTCCCGGCGGCTTATGTAAGGCTGGACAGCCTGCCGCTGACCGCCAACGGCAAGCTGGACCGCAAGGCGCTGCCGCAGCCGGATCTGGACGCGGTACTCAGCCGTGGTTATGAAGCGCCGCAAGGCGAGGTGGAAGAGACGCTGGCGCGGATCTGGGCCGATGTGCTCAAGGTCGAGCGCGTGGGGCGCCAGGACCACTTTTTTGAACTGGGCGGGCATTCGCTGCTGGCGGTCAACCTGATAGAACGCATGCGCCAGGTGGGCCTTGGTGCCGACGTGCGCGTGTTGTTCAGCCAACCGACTCTGGCCGCGCTGGCTGCCGCCGTGGGCGTCAGCCACGAAATCGTGGTGCCGTCCAACCTGATCGTGCCGGGCACCGCGCATATCACCCCGGACCTGCTGCCGTTGGCGCAGCTCAGCCAGGCCGACATCGACCTGATTGTGGCCGCGGTGCCCGGTGGCGTGGCCAATGTGCAGGACATCTACCCGTTGGCGCCATTGCAGGAAGGCATTCTTTATCTGCACCTGTCGGCCGAGCACCGGGACCCGTACGTGCTGCAAGCCCAGTTTGCTTTTGATGACATCGAACGTTTGCTAGCGTTTTGTGAAGCCCTGCAAATGGTAGTCGATCGCCATGACATCTTGCGCACCGCCGTACTCTGGGAAGGGTTGGCGCAACCGCTTCAGGTGGTTGTGCGCCAGGCGAAAATGTCGGTCGAAGCGGTCAAGCCGGTTTCCGGTGGCGCAGCACTCACTGAGCAGTTGCAGGCCCATGTGGACAGCCGATACACCCGCCTGGACCTCAACCAGACGCCGCTGATGCGCATCGTCTACGCCCAGGATGAGGCCAGCGGGCAAGCCGTGGCCTTTTTGCTGTTTCATCACCTGGTGCTCGATCACACCGCCCTGGAAGTGGTGCAGCATGAAATGCAGGCTTACCTGCTGGGCGAGGCCGACCAGTTGGGCGCGTCGGTGCCTTATCGCAACTACGTGGCCCAGGCGCGCTTGGGTGTCAGTGAGCAGCAACACGAAGCGTTCTTTCGCGAACAACTGGCAGACATCGATGAGCCGACACTGCCATTCGGGCTGCAGGACGTCGAGGATGACGGCGAGGGTATCGATGAGGCCCACCTGACACTGGACGAAAGCGTGAGCGCCCGCCTGCGTGCTCGCGCCCGTCAATTGGGCGTGAGCCCAGCCAGCCTGTTCCACCTGGCGTGGGCTCAAGTGCTGGGCGTTGTCGCCCGTACCGACCAGGTGGTGTTCGGTACGGTGATGATGGGCCGCCTGCAGGGCGGCGACGGGGCTGACCGTGCCTTGGGCATGTTCATCAACACCCTGCCGCTGCGGGTGAATATAGACGGACGCACCGTCCAGGCTGCGGTCCGCGCCACGCATGGCCAATTGACCGGGTTGTTGGCCCATGAACACGCCTCGTTGGCATTGGCGCAACGCTGCAGCGGTATCGCCAACCCCATGCCGCTGTTCAGTGCGCTGCTCAACTACCGGCATAACACGGCCCCCTCTGCTGCTCAGGTCGCCGAACAGCAGAAGGCCTGGCAGGGTATGCACCTGCTAAGTACCCGGGAACGCTCCAACTACCCACTGACCTTGAGCGTCAACGACCTGGGCGAGGCGTTCAGCCTCAGCGCCCTGGCGGTGGCGTCCATCGGTGCGCAACGCGTCTGCGACTACGTGAGCCTCGTCATCGAGCAATTGGTCGACGCACTGGAAAACGCACCGCAGACGCCCATCAACGGCTTGTCGATCCTGCCTGCCCGCGAGCGCCAGCAACTACTCCAAGGGTTCAACGACACCCGAGTCGACTACCCACACGGCCTCACCATCCACCAGCGCTTCGAGTCGCAGGTGGCCCTGTACCCGCATGCCCTGGCGGCGGTCTATCAAGGCCAAAGCCTGACCTACGCCGAGCTGAACCGCCAGGCCAACCAGTTGGCCCATCAGTTGATCGAACTGGGTGTGCAACCCGACGATCGCGTGGCGATCTGTGCGCGGCGCAGCCTGGAAATGCTGGTGGGCCTGGTGGCCATTCTCAAGGCGGGCGCCTGCTATGTGCCGATCGACCCGGCCCACCCTCAAGAGCGCATCGCCTACCTGTTGCAAGACAGCGCACCTGTGGTGGTACTGGCCCAATCCAGCACACGCGAGCTGCTGGGCGACAACGAACTGCCGGTAATCGAGCTGGACAGCGACCAGTGGCACCGTCGCCCGACCGTCAATCCGGACGTGGCCGACCTGACCCCGTCGAACCTGGCCTATGTGATCTATACCTCCGGCTCCACCGGCCTGCCCAAAGGCGTGATGGTGGAACACCGCACCCTGGAAAACCTGGTGAACTGGCACTGCGATGCGTTTGACCTGAACGCTGGCAGCCACACCTCCAGCGTCGCCGGTTTTGGCTTTGACGCCATGGCCTGGGAAGTCTGGCCGACACTGTGCAGCGGCGCGACCCTGTACCTGCCACCTGCTCAGGAGGGCAACGAGGACATCGACGCACTGCTCAAGTGGTGGCTGGCCCAGCCGCTGGATGTCAGCTTCCTGCCGACGCCGGTGGCCGAATACGCCTTCAGCCAGAACCTGCAGCACCCGACTCTCAAGACCCTGCTGATCGGTGGCGACCGCCTGCGTCACTTCACCACGGCGCAGCGCTTCACCCTGGTCAACAACTACGGCCCCACCGAGGCCACCGTGGTGGCGACGTCCGGCGTGATCGAAGCTGGGCAGGTCTTGCACATCGGCAAACCGGTGGCCAACGCTCAGGTGTATTTGCTCGATGAACATCAGCAGCCAGTACCACAGGGCGTGGCGGGCGAGCTGTATGTCGGCGGGGCTGGCGTAGCACGTGGCTACCTGAACCGACCGGAAATGACCGCCGAGCGCTTTATCAAAGACCCCTTCAGCCACGCGCCAGACGCACGTCTGTACCGCACTGGCGACCTGGCGCGCTGGCTGGCCGACGGCACCCTGGACTACCTGGGGCGTAATGACGACCAGGTGAAAATCCGTGGTGTGCGGATCGAGCTGGGTGAAATCGAAACCCACCTGAGCGAGCATGCCCAGGTGCGTGAAGCGGTGGTGTTGGTCCGTGACGGGCGCCTGGTGGCGTACTTTACCGAAGCCCAGGCGCTTGAGATCGAAGACCTGCGTACCTGGCTACAAGCGCACTTGCCGGACTACATGGTGCCTACCGTTTACGTGCGGCTGGACAAGCTGCCGTTGACCGCCAACGGCAAGGTGGACCGCAAGGCACTGCCGGAACCGGACCAGACCGCGCTGCTGAGCCGCGGTTATGAAGCGCCGGTGGGGGAAGTGGAAACCGCCCTGGCGCAGATCTGGGCGGATGTGCTCAAGCTGGAACAGGTGGGTCGTCACGACAACTTCTTCGAACTGGGCGGGCACTCGTTGCTGGCTGTCGGGCTGGTGGAGCGTATGCGCCAGGCCGGCTTGCAGGCGGACGTGCGCGTGCTGTTCAGCCAGCCGACCCTGGCGGCGCTGGCTGCCGCAGTCGGTGGCGATACTGAAGTGGCCGTGCCGGCCAACCGCATTGGCGCAGGCTGCACGCAGATCACCCCGGACCTGCTGCCGCTGGCCACGCTGGACCAGGCGAGCATCGACCGCATCGTCGCCAGCGTGCCGGGCGGCGTGGCCAACGTGCAGGACATTTATGCCCTGGCCCCGTTGCAGGAAGGCCTGTTGTATCACCACATCAGTGCTGAATACGGCGACCCGTACCAGCAACATGCGCTGTTCGCGTTTGACAGCCGCTCGCGCCTGGACGCGTTTGCCCAGGCCCTGCAACAGGTCATCGCCCGTCACGACATCCTGCGCACCGGGTTGTTCTGGGAGCAGTTGGAAGCCCCGGTGCAGGTGGTATGGCGCGAGGCGCCGCTGGATGTGCAGGAGTTCATCCCGCAGGCGGGCGATGTGTTGGCGCAGCTGCGTGAACACTTCAGCCCCGCACATCACCGCATGGACATCCGCCGTGCACCGATGATGCACCTGGGCTTTGCCCACGATGCGCCAAACGGGCGCTGGATCGGCATGCTGTCGTTCCATCACCTGGTCAACGACGCGACCTCCATGGGCGTGCTCTCGCAAGAAATCGAGGCCCACATGACGGGCCGCGAGCAACTGCTGGGCGCGTCGGTGCCGTACCGCAACTACGTGGCCCAGGCCCGTCAGGGCAAGGACCGCGCCGCGCACGAAGCGTTCTTTGCCGAGATGCTTGGCGATGTAGACGAGCCGACCCTGCCGTTTGGCGTGCAGAAAATCGACAACGAACGGGATACCAGCGAAGAGGCGGAACACTGGCTGGGCGCGGCGTTCAGCCAGCGCTTGCGCCAACAGGCCCGTCAGTTGGGCGTGAGTGCGGCCAGCCTGTATCACTGGGTCTGGGCGCAGGTGGTGGGCGCGGTTTCAGCCACCGACGACGTGGTGTTTGGCACGGTGTTGCTGGGCCGCTTGCAGGCCGGTGACGGTGCCGACCGTTCCCTGGGCATGTTCATCAACACCTTGCCGCTGCGGGTCCGCCTGACCGACGAAAGCATCGGTGCGTCGGTGAAACACACCCACGTGGCCCTGAGCCAGTTGCTGGCCCACGAACATGCCTCGCTGGCCCTGGCACAGGGCTGCAGTGGCGTGGTGGCCCCGGTGCCGCTGTTCAGCGCCTTGCTCAACTACCGGCATGGTTCTGCCACGGTGAGCGAGGCCAGCCAAGCAGCGTGGGAAGGCATCGAGATGTTTGGCGTGGAAGGGGTCAACAGCTTCCCGCTGATCCTGTCGGTGGACGATGTGGGTGATGACTTCCGGGTCAATACCCTGGCGCCGCGCTTGGTAGGCGCCGAGCGGGTGCTGGGCTATGTGTGCAACGTGCTGACCGGCCTGGTCGATACGCTGGAACAGGCGCCGCACGCGGCCTTGAGCCAGGTGTCGATGTTGCCGGCCAACGAACGCCAGCAACTGCTGCAGACTTTCAATGCTACCGCCCGGGCATTCCCCGCGAGGCAGACTATTTATGCGCTGTTTGAAGCGCAGGTCGCGTCCAACCCGCAGGCGGTGGCCGCCGTGCACGGCGAGCACTCGCTGAATTACGCGCAGTTGAACCTGCGTGCCAACAGGTTGGCCCATCACCTGATCGACCTGGGTGTGGCGCCTGGCGACAGCGTAGCGATTCTGCTGCCGCGCTCCCTGGATTTGCTGGCGAGCCAGCTGGCTGTCAGCAAATGCGCAGCGGTGTACGTGCCGCTGGACATCAACGCTCCGGCTGACCGTCAAGGCTTCATGATTCAGGACAGCGGCGCGCAATGGTTGCTGACGGCCTCGTCGATCGAGGTTCCCGAAGGCGCTCGTCGCCTGGAGCTGGACACCCTCGATCTGAGCGATACCCCCGAACACAACCCGGCACTTGAACAATCGGCCGAGACGGCGGCGTACATCATGTACACCTCCGGTTCTACCGGCACGCCAAAAGGCGTGTTGGTGCCGCACCGCGCGATCAGCCGCCTGGTGATCAACAACGGCTATGCCGATTTCAACGCCCACGACCGCGTGGCATTTGCCTCCAACCCTGCGTTCGACGCCAGCACCCTGGACGTCTGGGCCCCGCTGCTCAATGGCGGCGCGGTGGTGGTGGTCGATCAGGACACGCTGTTGTCCCAGAGCGGGTTTGCGGCGCTGTTGCAGCAGCAGTCGGTCAGTGTGTTGTGGATGACCGCCGGTTTGTTCCATCAATACGCCGACGGCTTGTTGCCGGTGTTCCCGCAACTGCGCTACCTGATCGTCGGTGGCGACGTGCTGGACCCGAGCGTAATCGCCCGTGTCCTCAAGGATGGCGCACCGCAGCACCTGCTCAACGGCTACGGCCCTACCGAAGCCACCACGTTCTCGACCACCCATGAGATCACCGAAGCGGGCGAGGGCAGTATTCCGATTGGTCGGCCAGTGGGCAACAGCCGCGCCTACGTGCTCGACGCGCGCCAACAGCCGGTGCCGGTGGGGGTCAGCGGTGAGCTGTATATCGGCGGCCAGGGTGTCGCGTTGGGCTACCTGAACCGTGCCGACCTGACGGCCCAGGCCTTCGTGTCCGATCCATTCAATGGCGGTTTGATGTACCGCACCGGCGACCTGGTGGCCTGGCTGGCGGACGGCACCTTGCAGTACCTGGGCCGTAATGACCAGCAGGTGAAGATCCGCGGGTTCCGTATCGAACTGGGCGAAATCGAAACCCGTTTGAGCGAACACCCGCAGGTCAAGGACGCGGTGGTACTGGCGCGTGAAGACGAGCCGGGCCACAAGCGCCTGGTGGCGTACTTCACCGAGCGCGACGCGGTTGAAATCGAAGTGCTGCGTGACCATTTGCACGCCCAACTGCCGGACTACATGGTGCCGGCCGCTTATGTGCGCCTGGACAGCCTGCCGTTGACCAACAACGGCAAGGTCGATCGCAAGGCCCTGCCTGCGCCGGATCAGGACGCGATCCTGAGCCGCGGTTATGAAGCGCCGCAAGGCGAGGTGGAAATCACCCTGGCGCAGATCTGGGCCGATGTGCTCAAGGTCGAGCGAGTAGGGCGTCATGACAACTTCTTCGAGCTGGGCGGTCACTCGCTGCTGGCGGTGAGCTTGATCGAGCGCATGCGCCAGGTCGATTTCAGTGCTGACGTACGGGTGCTGTTCAAGCAACCGACCCTGGCTGCACTGGCGGCTGCCGTGGGCAGTGGGCGTGAAGTCGCCGTACCGGCCAACCGGATTACGCCTGAATGCGAGCGCATCACGCCCGACCTGCTGCCGCTGGCCAGCCTGGACCAGGCGAGTATCGACCATATCGTCTCCGGCGTGCCGGGCGGTGTGGCCAACGTGCAGGACATGTATGCCCTGGCGCCGTTGCAGGAAGGCATCCTGTACCACCACATCACGGCGGAGCAGGGCGATCCGTACCTGTTGCAGTCGGTGTTGGAATTCGACAGCATCGAGCACCTGCAGGCGTTCGCCCAAGGGTTGCAAAATGTGATCGACCGCCACGATATCCTGCGTACCGGGGTGGTCTGGGAAGACCTGGCCAGCCCGACGCAGGTGGTCTGGCGCAAAGCCCAGTTGCCTGTGCAAGCGGTGGAGTTCGCGCCCGCCAATGGCGACGTCCTGAGCCAGTTGCAAGAACGCTTCAATGCGCGGCACTACCGCATCGACGTCAGCCAGGCGCCGCTGATTCATCTCAACTACGCCGCAGACCCTGCTAATCAGCGGATTGTCGCCATTTTGTTGTACCACCACCTGGCGCTGGACCATATAGCGCTGGAGGTGGTGAGCGAGGAGATTCAATCGAGCCTGTTGGGCCTGGACGAGTCGTTGCCCGAGCCGGTTCCGTACCGCAACTATGTGGCCCAGGTCCGCCTGGGTCTCAGTGAGCAAGAGCACGAGGCGTTCTTCAGCCAGATGCTCGGGGATGTGGATGAACCGACCCTGCCGTTCGGTTTGCAGGACGTGCAAGGGGAAGGCCACGCCATCTGCGAAGCGTCCATGGCCCTCGATGACGGGCTCAGCCGCCGTCTGCGGGCCCGGGCGCGGTTGTTGGGTGTGAGCGCCGCCAGTGTGTTCCACCTGGCGTGGGCGAAGGTGTTGGGCAGTGTGTCCCAGTCTCGCCAAGTGGTCTTCGGCACCGTGCTGATGGGCCGCATGCAAGGGGGCGACGGTGCCGACCGGGCGCTGGGCATGTTCATCAACACCCTGCCGCTGAAGGTGGATATCGACGGCCTGGGTGTGCAAGCCGCGGTCAAGGCAACCCATGTGCGCCTGACGGGCCTGTTGGGGCATGAACATGCCTCGCTGGCCCTGGTGCAGCGGTGCAGCGGGGTGGCGCAGTCGACGCCGCTGTTCAGTGCACTGCTCAACTATCGCCACAGCCCGTCGCTGGGCGCTGCGATCAGCGAAGAGGTCGAGCGCGCCTGGCGTGGCACGCGATTCCTCGCGTCCGAGGAACGTACCAACTACCCGGTCAGCATGAGTGTCAACGACCTGGGCGAGAGCTTTAGCCTGAATGCGTTGACTGTCGCGGGCGTGGACCCGCAACAGCTCTGCGGTTACCTCAATACCGTGATCGAGCAGGTGGTCGAGGCACTGGAGCAGGCGCCACAACGTTCGATGGACAGTGTGTCGATTTTGTCGTCGACGCAGACCCGGCAACTGCTGGAGGACTTCAACGCCACCGACGCCGACTACCCACGGGACACCACCGTGGTGCAGATGATTGAGGCGCATGCCCGCCAGACACCGCATGCGGTGGCGGTGGTGCTGGGCGAGCAGGCGCTGACCTATGGCGAGCTGAACGCGCAGGCCAACCAGGTCGCCCATCACCTGCGCGGCCTCGGCGTGAGTGCCGACGCGCGGGTGGCGATCTGCATGGAGCGCAGCCTGGAAATGATCATCGGGCTGCTGGGCATCCTCAAGTCAGGGGCGGGCTACGTACCGCTGGACCCGGAATACCCGGCGCAGCGCCTGGCGTTTGCCTTGCAGGACAGCCAGCCGCTGGCGGTGCTGGTGCACGCCCAGACCCGCACAGTGCTGGCCGATACCGCCGTGGCGCAGGTTGACCTGGCTGACGGCTCGCTGCGTGAGCAGCCGCAACACGACCCGGCCGCGTTGGCAGGGCCGGATTCGCTGGCCTATGTGATCTTCACATCCGGTTCCACCGGGCGCCCCAAAGGCGTGATGGTGGAGCACGGCTCGCTGGTCAACCACATTGCCTGGCAGACCCGCACGTTTGGGTTTGATGCCCATGAGCGGATCTTGCAGCGCACCTCGGTGGCGTTCGATGCGTCCGTCTGGGAGATCTGGACCCCGCTGGCCATCGGAGCGCGCCTGGTATTGCTGCCGGCGCACGCGTCGAGGGACGTTGAGCAAATGGCGCGCACGCTGGTAGAGCAGCAGGTCAGCGTCGCCCAGTTCGTACCGAGCCTGTTGCGCCTGCTGGTGCAACTGCCTGCGTCCGGTGTGCAGTGCCGCTACGTGTTCAGCGGCGGTGAAGCGCTGGAACCGCAACTGGCCGTGCAGGCCCGTGCCTTGGCCACCCACGGTGTGGTCAACCTTTACGGGCCGACCGAGGCCACCATCGACAGTACCTCCTGGACGTACGACGCCAGCGCGCCGGTGGACCTGGTGCCCATCGGCAAACCCATCGCCAACGCCCGTGCCTATGTGCTTGACCGTCACCTGGCGCCGGTTGCGATCGGCGTGGCCGGTGAGTTGTACATCGGCGGGGCCGGTGTTGCCCGGGGCTACCTGGGCCGTGATGACCTGACCGCCGAACGGTTCCTGGCAGACCCGTTCACCGGCAGCGGACGCCTGTACAAGACCGGCGACCTGGTGCGTTACCTGGCCGACGGCACCCTGGAATACCTGGGCCGCAATGACGATCAGGTCAAGTTGCGCGGCTTGCGCATTGAGTTGGGCGAGATCGAAGTCTGCCTGGCGGCTCACCCTGCGGTGCAGGAGGCCGTGGTGCTGGTACGCGATGAGCGCCTGGTGGCGTATTGCACGCCACTTGATGCCGAGCGGGACATTGACGTTGAAGCACTGCGCGAGCATGTGCAGCAGCACCTGCCGGCCTACATGGTGCCGCAGGCCTATGTGGTGCTCGACGCACTGCCGCTGAGCCCCAACGGCAAGCTGGACCGCAAGGCGCTGCCACAACCGGGCGCGGAGTCGGTGATCAGCCGGGGCTATGAAGCGCCGGTTGGCGAGGTCGAGACGCTGTTGGCGCAGATCTGGGCCGACGTACTCAACGTTGAAAAAGTGGGGCGTCATGATCACTTCTTCGAACTGGGCGGGCATTCCCTGCTGGCTGTCGGCCTGGTCGGGCGCATGCGCCAGGCTGGCCTGAGCGCGGATGTGCGGGTGTTGTTCAGCCAGCCGACCCTGGCGGCGCTGGCAGCGGCCGTGGGCAGCGGGCGCGAAATCGAGGTGCCGGCCAACGCGATTCCGGCAGGTTGCACGCACATTACGCCCGACTTGCTCCCGCTGGTGGCACTGGACCAGCCGAGCATCGACCGCATCGTCGCCACCGTGGAAGGCGGCGCGGCCAACGTGCAGGACATTTACCCGCTGGCACCGCTGCAGGAAGGGATCCTGTACCACCACATCAGCGCCGAACAGGGCGACCTGTACATTCAACAAGGGCAGCTTGCCTTTGAAAGCCTGGCGCGCCTGCAAGCCTTTGCCCAGGCGTTGCAACAGGTGATCGACCGCCACGACGTGCTGCGCACCGGGTTTGTCTGGGAAGGCCTGACGCACCCTGTGCAAGTGGTGTGGCGCAAGGCTCGGATGGTGGTCCGTGCGGTGCAGTTCGACCCGCGTGGCGGGGACATCGCCGCGCAACTGGCCGAGCATGTCGACCCGCGCCGTCATCGCTTGAACGTGACCCAGGCACCGCTGATGCAGCTGGTGTACGCCGAAGACGAGGCCGGGCGGCGTATCGTCGCGACGCTGTTGTTCCACCACACGGTCATGGACCACATGGCGATGGAGGTGGTTTTGCGCGAAATGGAGGTGTTCTTGCTGGGCAAGGGCGACACCTTGAGTGCCTCGGTGCCTTACCGCAACTACGTGGTGCAGACGCGCCAGGGCCGCCGCGAGCAGGAGCACGAGGCGTTCTTCCGCGACATGCTGGGGGATATCGATGAGCCGACCCTGCCGTTCGCGCTGCAAGATGTGCGTGACGATGGTTACGGCATTGATGAAGTCGAAGTGACCCTGGATGCCGATTTGAACCGTCGTCTGCGGGCCTTGACCCGTAAGAGCGGGGTCAGTCCGGCCAGTGTGTTCCATCTGGCGTGGGCGCGGGTATTGGGTGTGGTGTCGAGCACTGAACGCGTGGTGTTCGGGACCGTCATGATGGGCCGTCTGCAAGGTGGTGAGGGTGCAGACCGTGCGGTTGGGATGTTCATCAACACCTTGCCCCTGCGCATCGACATCACGGATGTGGGGGTTCAGGAAGCCGTCAAGGTCACCCATGCCCGCTTGTCCGGCCTGCTGGCCCACGAGTTGGCAGCGCTCTCCCAAGTGCAGCGCTGCAGCGGCGTACCGCAGTCGATGCCATTGTTCAGTGCGTTGTTCAACTACCGGCACACGCCGGCCAATGCCGCCGAAGTCAGCGAAGAGGCGGTGCAGGCCTGGCAGGGTATGCACCTGCTAAACGCCAGGGAGCGGTCCAACTACCCACTGACCTTGAGCGTCAACGACCTGGGCGAGGCGTTCAGCCTCAGCGCCCTGGCGGTGGCGTCCATCGGTGCGCAACGCATCTGCGACTACGTGAGCCTCGTCGTCGAGCAATTGGTCGACGCACTGGAAAACGCACCACAGACGCCTATCAACCGCCTGTCGATCCTGCCTGCCCACGAGCGCCAGCAATTGCTCCAGGGCTTCAACAACACCCGTGTCGACTACCCGCACGGCCTCACCATCCACCAGCGTTTCGAGTTGCAGGTGGCCCTGTACCCGCACGCCCTGGCGGCGGTCTATCAAGGCCAGAGCCTGACCTACACCGAGCTGAACCGCCAGGCCAACCAGTTGGCCCATCAGTTGATCGAGTTGGGCGTGCAACCCGACGACCGCGTGGCGATCTGTGCGCGGCGCAGCCTGGAAATGCTGGTGGGCCTGGTGGCCATCCTCAAGGCGGGCGCCTGCTATGTGCCGATCGACCCGGCCCACCCGGCGGAGCGCTTGAGCTACCTGCTCAACGACAGCGCCCCGGTGGCCGTGCTGGTTCAACCGGCGCTGGCGCAACGCCTACCTACCGTGACGGCGCCGGTATTGGAGCTCGACAGCCGCCTGTGGCAAGGCCCGTCCAAGGGCAACCCGCAGATCGCCGGCCTCACGGCCGCCAACCTGGCCTACGTGATCTACACCTCCGGCTCCACCGGCCTGCCCAAAGGCGTGATGGTGGAACACCAGACCCTGGAAAACCTGGTGGACTGGCACTGCGATACGTTTGAAGTGACGCATGGCAGCAAGACCTCCAGCGTCGCCGGTTTTGGCTTTGACGCCATGGCCTGGGAAGTCTGGCCGACACTGTGCAGCGGCGCGACCCTGTACCTGCCACCTGCTCAGGAGGGCAACGAGGACATCGACGCACTGCTCAAGTGGTGGCTGGCCCAGCCGCTGGATGTCAGCTTCCTGCCGACGCCGGTGGCCGAATACGCCTTCAGCCAGAACCTGCAGCACCCGACTCTCAAGACCCTGCTGATCGGTGGCGACCGCCTGCGTCACTTCACCACGGCGCAGCGCTTCACCCTGGTCAACAACTACGGGCCCACCGAGGCCACCGTGGTCGCGACGTCCGGCGTGATCGAAGCCGGGCAGGTCTTGCACATCGGCAAGCCGGTGACCAATGCCCAGGTGTACCTGCTCGATGAACATCAGCAGCCCGTGCCGTTGGGCGTAGCGGGTGAGTTGTATGTCGGCGGGGCGGGTGTGGCGCGGGGTTACTTGAACCGCGAAGAGATGACCGCTGAACGGTTCCTCAAGGACCCGTTCAGCAGTGACCCGCAGGCGCGGATGTACCGCACCGGCGACCTGGCGCGCTGGTTGGCGGATGGGACGCTGGATTACCTGGGCCGTAACGACGACCAGGTGAAAATCCGCGGTGTGCGGATTGAACTGGGTGAAATCGAAACCCGCCTGAGCGAGCATCCCGAGGTCAGGGAAGCAGTGGTGTTGGCCCGTGACGGTCGCCTGGTGGCCTGGTTCACCGAGCAACAGGCGGTGGACATCGAAGCCCTGCGCGCTTACATGCAGCAGCAAGTGCCGGAGTACATGGTGCCGGTGGCCTATGTGCGCCTGGACAACCTGCCGTTGACCGCCAACGGCAAGGTCGACCGCAAGGCCTTGCCGGAGCCGGGACTGGAGTCGGTACTGAGTCGCGGTTATGAAGCGCCGGTCGGGGAGGTGGAAACCGCCTTGGCGCAGATCTGGGCGGATGTGCTCAAGCTGGAACAGGTGGGTCGTCACGACAACTTCTTTGAACTGGGCGGGCACTCGTTGCTGGCTGTTGGGCTGGTGGAGCGTATGCGCCAGGCCGGTTTGCAGGCGGACGTGCGGGTGCTGTTCAGCCAGCCAACCCTGGCGGCTCTGGCTGCCGCAGTCGGCGGCGACACTGAAGTGGCCGTGCCGGCCAACCGCATTGGCGCAGGCTGCACGCAGATCACCC